>NZ_JBSRRO010000017.1:0-49701 GCF_055140965.1 Malaciobacter sp. | reverse complement strand
AAATTAAAACTATGAGCTTTATAATCATTTTTAGTATTTGACAAAGGATACTTATTCATTATTTTTTGTTCATAAAATAAAAATAGATCTTCTTTGTATTTTTTATTTAGATATACTTTTGCTTCTTTTAAGATAAAAAACCAATTATTTTGTAGTAGCTGTAAATACCATTTTCTAATATGAATTGGTAAGGTATTATAAGAGACCACAAAAGGTTCAATTCTTCCTTCAACCCTATCTTTTACTAATCTAAAAGATTCAAAAGATGAGTTTACTGAGCTATCCAAAGATACCATCGTTTTATAAACACTGTTTAGTTTTTTTGTAGCTGATTGAAGTAATTCTAAAGCTTGTTCATTTTTATCTAATAATTGATGATAAGGTTTAAAAAACTCTCTTAAGTTTTTAATACTTCTATTATCAATTAATCTTGAATCTTTATTATTATCTAAAGCATTTTTTGCGACTGCTCTTCCAATTTGTCCTGGAGCTACAGTTGCAGCAACAGCTCTTGTAACATTTCCATTAGAACTTGCTTTTAATTTTAGCATTTCAGTAGGAGTGTAGATATCTGTATTATCTTTTAATGCAAGAATTATAGAGTATATAGGAGAATCTGCTGAACTAAAAGTTGACAATTGATTATTAAGTACTGTTATTCTTCCTTTTTTTGGAATACTTAAAGAAGATAATGCTTTTAGCCATTGCTCTTTATACTCTGAATAATATAAACTTAATATCTTTTTATAATTTGCATCAATAAAAGCTTGTGTTAACTCTTCTTTTCTTCCTAATACCCAGTTATTTTCTAAGACCTTTTTAGTTAATGCTTTTCCATCTTTCATCATTAAAGAGTGACCTTCTTTAGTAAACATTCCTGGAATTTTAAAATTGCTTCCTTTGAAAACATTTAAGTTTCCAATTAATGCTTGAGAAAAAGTGAAATCTTTTAAATTTAAAGTCTTTATTTTTATTTTTAAACTTTTATAACTTAATGCATCTAATCCAAATTTCATTAGTCTATTTCTAGCAACTTTTAATAAATCATCATTTAGTTTTTGTGGCTTAAAGCCTGCATTAAGAACATTTTCCCAATGAAAGTTTAAACTATTTTGTAACTTTGGATAGCTTTTATATAATTCATTCCATCTTTTAGACATATATAATCTTAAAAACTTTTTATCTAACTTATCAGTTCTTTTTAGCATTACATAAGCTTTAGTATTATCCCATGATAAATCAAAATCATTTAAATCTCTTTTTATTTGAGTTTGAATATCTAATTCTACTCTTTTTAATAAAAGTTGCTTTAAATCATTTGTATATATTGTTTCAAGTTTATCTCTTCTATCATCTGTTTTATAAAAGATTAAATTCCAAAAATTATTAGCAACTTTTGTTTTATCTAGTTGTTTTATTTCTTGAAGATTATTCAAAACTAATGCAATATCTTTAAAACTATCAGAATTGTAAGTTTTATTTCTTTGTATTTTATATTTTAAGTAACTCTTTTCTAACTTTTTTAAAGTATTGTTATGTGTAATAAAATCATTAACTATAAATACCGTAGAAAAAACTATTAATAAAAAGCTTAAGGTATAAGCTATTATTTGATTACGCTTTAATTTTTTCTTATAATTATCATCCATTTTTAAAATTTCAGATTCAGGAAAAACAATATCTTTTAATATCTTATAAATAAAAAAACCTTTTTTATTAGTATTACTATATTCTAATTGCTCTTCTGATATTAATGCATTTTGATTCTCCATGCAAGATACACTAGTAAAGTATAAACCCCTTAACATTAAAGATTTTCTATATCTTGTTTGAGCAAAACAAATATCAATAAAAAGTGTAGTTTTATCAAAAAGTTGGGAAAGATTATCTGTAAAAAGATAAGTTTTAGAACGATTTTTTTCTTCCCATTCATAATGTAACTTGGTTAAAATAGAACTGCTTAATCTTTTTAATAACTTTTCAAGTTTTGGTTTAATTAATCCTGATTCAATATTTTCATCTTCATTAAGTGTTATACCTAATATTTCATCTTTTTCATCTTCTTTTAAATCATTAAAATATTCGTTAAAACCTGAAATTTGATCACATTTTGTCACAATTAAATATATGGGAATACTTGACATAAAAGCTTTTGAAAGTTCATCAAACCTATCTCTTAAATCTTTTGCGTATTGTTCTAACTCTTTTTCAGAATAGTTTAGTATTTTTTCTACACTTATTGTCAAAATTATTCCATTTATTGGTCTTCTCCATCTTTTTTCAACAAATAACTCTAAGAATTTTTTCCAAACAATAGAATCTTCTTTATTCTCTTTTAGTTGTATATAATTTCCTGGTACATCAATAAAAATTGAGTGTTCTGCAAAATACCATTGAAATTTTTGGCTACTACCCTCTTCTACAACACTTTTGTTTTGATAATCAATATTTAATGGGAAACTCAATCCAGAAGACTCTATAAGAGTAGTTTTCCCCTCTTTTGAATCTCCTAATACTAAATACCAAAGTAGTTCATATTTAGCATTTCTTTTATCTTTATAAAGTGAAGATTTTTTGATAATTTTTATTGCTTCTTTAAATTTAGTTTTTAAATCATTTACTTTTTCATTTATTATTTTTTTAAACTCATCTTCTAACTCTTTTTCTTTTCTTTTTTGCTCAATCACCTCTTTTGTTTCTGGTTTTTTAAATACAATTATAAGTAAAATTGTAATTATTGTAATAGAAAAAATAGATGATGCAATTAAAAGTCTACTTGATAAACTTTTTAAACTATCAAATAAATATGGCCATAAAAAAATAATTAAAAGTGATACTATAAAAGAGATTAGTATAGTCCAAAAATATAAATTCTTAAATATAGTTTTTTTCATTACTTCAAGTCCTTATTATTTATAAAATTTATCTGTTTGATGTCTTCTTGCAATATATTTATAAAGTCATTATTTTGAGAACTTAAACTAATAGATAATGTAGTATATATAATAGTTAATAGTGTAAAAATTATTAAAATTAATAAAGGATAAGAAAGCTTATCAAAAAGTCTAAACTTTTGTTTTGAGGCTTCTTGTTTTGTATAAAAAGTAAGAGGTTCTCTTCCTTGAACTATCATTATTTGCTTAAAAAGACTCTCTTTTAATATATTTAACTCTATTTTACCCTTACTCATTACTCTATATTTACCCTCAAATCCCAATGCTAAACAAACATACATCAATTCAAGAATATGTATATATTTTGCAGGAGTTTTTAAAAATTTATCCAAAAGATGAAAAAAGTTTTCTCCTCCGTATGTTTCATTATGAAATAGACTTAAAAGACTATTATTTGCCCAATCATGTTGCTTACCAAAATGAGTAGAATTTACTATTTCATCAACAAAAGTGCATAATATATATCTTGTAACTAAAATCTCTGTTTCAATAACTTCATATTCATTTGCTTTATCATTGAAATGATTGATTTTATCTACAAAATTTTCTCTTACTTTATTTATTTCTAAATAATCAGTTGAATCATCTAAGCTATAAATATAATTAAAAATAGGAATAGATGCACTAATAAAAGGATTAAAACTGATTTCAAAATCATTTATGTTAAAACTTCTATTCCTTTTAAAATAACTTGCTTTATTTTTTAATTTTGTATATGTTTTTTCTACATCTGTAGCAGTATAGTTTGTTATATAACCGTCATTCTCTTCTGATGTAACTAATATAGTCTTATTACTCATTTTTTACTCTTTAATTGCCCATAATGCATATGAAATATCATCAACTTGCGTAGATAAATGAAATGCAAATCCAGCAGACTTTGCTAACTCTTTTTTATTTTCTTGTGTTAATTCAATTTTAAAATAAAGATGATTTGTTTTGTAAGGTATCTCTTTTGGTGCAGTATTTAATGCTTTTAATTTAAATCCAACCAAATGAAAGTTTACTAGGTTTTTAATAGTTTCAATTGTTCCTATTTTAAGCCCTGTTGTCAAAATTTCTTTTAATTTATCTGTTGGAATATTTGCACTTACTGCAAAAATAAAAGTCGAATCATTTAAAATTTTCTTATCATTTAAAGTAGCTATATATATGCCATACTTCTTTTCTTCTATATTTAATGATATACTATTTTGTTCAAGAACCATACTAAGCATATCTTTCAATTTTTTCAATAGATTTAAAAAACAACTGTATTGCTCATAATGATTGTAATTTATTATTTCAATATCTCTTCTAGTTTTATTCATAAATACAGCTAATTCTGAGCTTAATGATGAAAGTTCTAAAAATAGTTCATCAGGATGAGTTTTTTCTTGAGATAAAAAGTATGATATTCTTGCATATGCTTTATTTAATAGTTGCAACATTAAATAATGACCTAATTCAGTTGATTGCAATGTTGTATCACTTATTTTCTCAGCAAGTTTTTCTGCTCTATAATTTAACATGCTTGATAACTCTTTTATTTTTGACAATAACGATTCGCATGAATTTAAATGTAAAAAAGTAGGTTCAAAGCTTGATTCTAGACTAATACTTTGTGTTGCACTAACATTTCCAATTTTTGCAACTTTAAGTTTTAATAAACCTTGATTAATGTCTTCTTCAAATTGAAGTTTAAAATTATATTTTGCAACCAAAATATCACTTGAGCTATTCTCTCCTGCATTAATATTTGGAATATTTCTAATTAATTTTGATCTATATCTTGTTAAAAGGGTTTCTTGTTCTTCAAAGTGTACTTCATCACTATTTTCAATATATAAAGGTAAAGTTAGATATATAAATTTCCCAACATCTGAAGCTTTTACTTCAATAATTAAATCGTTTTCATTTTGAGAAGATAGTTCAAAAAGTGTACCATCAGGTAAAATTCCACTAGCACTTTTAATTAATAACTTACCCGTATTTAGAAGAGTTTTGTCTATATCTAGATTAAAAAAACCCCAATTATTAGCTCTACTTTCAATAGTTCTAGTTCTTAGCTCATAGCTATAGTGCCTATCATTTTGTTGAAAATGTTGAGGTCTTATAAAAAGTCCCTCTTTCCATACTATTTTATTTTCCATTAATCTACTCTTTCTAACTTAAAATTTTCTACTTTTAACTCTATGTAGTTATATTCATCTTTTTCTAAATTGATAACATATTTCCACTGTTTATTTTTATTTAGTTTTCTAAAGTTTCCAATTACACCTAAAAAATTTGTCTTTTCATCAAAAGAGATTTTATATGTTTGCTCTTGCATAGGAGTTATAACTTGTTTTGTTTGCGAGATTAAATCATCTCCTAGTTTTCTTCCTGATTTTTCTAAAAGACTCCAGTAATCATACTTTATGAATTTTTCTGCTGATTTTAATTCATAAAAAGTAAGCATTAATGGAGATGAAATATCATCTAAATCTTGATTTAAATCTTTTGAAGAATTAACAACTAATTCTAAATGAGTTGGTTTAGTAGAACAACCACTTAAAATAAGTATTGCTAAAGTTAAAATAATTAATTTTAGTTTCATTGTTTTTCCTTATAGTGATGTAAGTTTTATGGTATATAAAATATTTTTATACTCATTTACGAAATCATTCATAATTAACTCTTGTCCATGGTTTGGATTTTCATCGATTTTATTTAACATTTTTGAATAACAATTCCAAAGTTGTGATTTTTTAGGTAATAAACTATTTATTTCGTTATTGCTTTCAAAATAATATTCTAAATTCTTTGGTGAAAATTTTGAAGTAGTGATATTAATTAAATTTTTACTAGTTCTATGTAATGCAACATTATGAGTATCTAATTCTTTAAAAGATTTTGTTACTGCTTCTGATAAGCTAACTTTTTCAGTATCATTTATATCAACTACATTTAAAGCCAATAATCCCATATTTATTGGATTTTTTATTTTCATATTTTCTTGAATATTCAAATCTTTAGTGATTTTTTCTTTTATAAATAAAGAGTTTTTTAAACCCTCTAAGGAGTTTATTACAATATCTGAAATTTCATTTAAGACATTTTCTCTCTCTTTTTTTGATAAACTATCAAATTCAATTCCTAAATTTTTTCCTAATATTTGTAATTCATCTTCTACACTAGCAATCTCTTTATTGAAACTATTTTCTACTTTTTCATCTTTAATATATGTATCAACATCAATATGATCATCTAAAATATCTTTGCTAACTTTATGTTCTTCTTCATAAATAGTTTCAACAATTGTATTTGAAGTTGTATCTTCTTTTAATATATCTAAAACACTAGAAGAGTGATTATCTTCTTCTATTGATAAACTTTTTAAATCTTCATCAATCAAAAAATCATCAGGAATTAACTTATTTTCATTGAATTTTTCTTGTGTATTAGAGTATTCAAGGCTTGTAAATCTTGCTTGAAGTTCATACTCACCTACTATAAAAATATCTAAGTCATTTATTTTCACAGGTTCATTCTTTAATAGTTTTGAAAATGGATTTTTTAAAAAAGTACCATTTGTACTTATATCTTCAATAAAGTATTGTTTATCTTGAAAATGTATTAAAAAATGTTTACTTGAAATAATATTTTTAGAATCAGCTAAACTATTATCAATATCATTTGATCTTCCAACTACTCCACCTATTTTATTAAATTGGAAATTTCTTTTTAATAATTTTTCTTGAGGATGTTTAACTATATCAAGAATTAATTTCATTTTAAATCCTCAATCTCTGGCTTAGCTTGATATAAGGGTTTATAAGTTTCATGAAAACTTGCACATCCTGAAAATAAAACTATAAAAAAAATAAAAATTAATCTTTTTATCATAAACACTCCTTTATTTAATCACTATTTCATTACTCTTTGAATCTAAATTCAAAGAGATATTCTTTATTTTCTTTTTATTTATAGATGAATCCAATAAATATTTAGATAACTTTGGCATTATTTTTGTATTGATTATTAAATCTATATTTCTAGCACCTGTATCAATGCTATTTGATAAACTAACTATATATTTAATAAGTTTTTCATCAATTTCTAAAACTATTTCTTTTTTAAGCAATTGCTTTTTAGTTATTTCAAATTTTTGTTTTGTTATTTTGATTAAAGCCTCTTCATTTAAGTTAAAATATGGAATTACATTCATTCTTCCAAGTAATGCAGGCTTCAAATAATCACTAAGTACAGGTGTAATAAGTGAAGAAAGCTCTTCAAAAGAGATATTATCTTTATTATTTTGACAATAACTTGTTATTTCTTTAGTTGCTAAATTAGAAGTCATAATTATCGTAGTATTTTTAAAGTCAATTACTCTTCCCTCTCCATCATTTACTTCACCTTTGTCAAAAATTTGATAAAAAAGATTTAAAATATCAGGATGTGCTTTTTCTATTTCATCTAACAATATAACTGAATATGGTTTTACTCTAACAGGATCAGTTAATTGACCTCCATCACCATATCCAACATAACCAGGAGGTGAGCCTATAAGTCTGGAAATTGTGTGTTTTTCTTGAAACTCTGTCATATTTATAGTAGTAATAAATTTTTCTCCTCCATACATAAATTGAGCTATTGCTTTTGCTGTTTCTGTTTTACCAACTCCACTAGGTCCAACAAGTAAAAATACTCCTGTGGGAGAGTCTTCTTTTTTCAATCCAGAAACTGAAATTTGTAAAAATCGATTTAAATATGATATTGCTTCTTCTTGGCCTATTACTTTATCCTTGATTCTATTTTCAAGTTCAACAACTGTTCTTACTTGTTCTTCAACCATATTTCCCAATGGAATTCCTGTCCATGAAGATATAACTTTTGCTACTTGTTCTTTATTAACAGTATTAAAAATATACATATTCTTTTTTTGTAAATTTTTAAGTTGGGTTTTTAGTTTACTTTTCTCTTTTTTATCTTTACATTTTATAATTTTATCTAAGACTTCTTTTTGCTCTTCCCAGCTTCTTCTAATCTCTTTTTCTTCATTTTCATATGTTTTAAGTTCATCTTTTAAAATTTTAATTTTATCTTTGTTATTTTTTATTTTATTTATGTCATCTCTTTGTAAGAACTCAATTTCTCTTTGTTTTTCTAATATCTTTGTAGTAATTTTTTGTAGTTCAAAAGGTATATTTGATTGACTAATCTTTACATTTGCACAAGCAGTATCTAAAACATCAATTGCTTTATCAGGAAGTTGTCTACTAGTTATATATCTAGCAGATAAAGATGAAGCACTTTTTATTGCATCATCTTCAATATAAACATCATGAGCTTCTTCATATTTTTTAGCAATTCCTCTTAAGATTGTTGTAGCTTCACTAACTGTTGGTTCTAAGAGATTTATTTTTTGAAATCTTCTTGATAAAGCAGGATCTTTTTCAAAATATTTTCTATATTCTAGCCATGTAGTTGCAGCAATAGTTTTTAACTCTCCTCTTGCTAGTGCAGGTTTTAATAAGTTTGCAGCATCAGAACTACCTTCATTTCCCCCTGCTCCAATTAAAGTATGAGCTTCATCAATAAATAAAATCACAAACTCACTACTTGCTTTTAATTTATTAATTACTTCTTGTAATCTTCTCTCAAACTCTCCTTTTACACTTGCTCCAGCTTGTAAAGCACCAACATCTAAAGATAATATTTTTGCTTCTTTTAATTGAATTGGAACTTCATTATTAACAATTTTTAAAGCTAAACCTTCAACTACTGCAGTTTTTCCAACACCTGCCTCACCAACTAAGATAGGATTGTTTTTTCTTCTTCTTAATAAAATATCAATTGCTTGTTTTATTTCATCATCTCTACACAAAACAGGATCAATTTTATTATCTTTTGCTAATTGTGTTAAATCTGTAGTATATTTCTCTATCTCACTTTTAGTATTTGAGTTTTCATTAGAACTCTTATTTTCAATTGCTTGTTCATTTAATCCCTCGATTAACTCTTTTAACTCTTTTATATCAATTTTTTCAAATATTTTAAAATATTTTGTATTTGAGTATTTAATACTATTTTCAAATAAAGATAAAATCATTGAAGATTGTGTTATTTCATTTTGATTTAAAATTAATTTTGCATAAGAATAAGAATCTTCAAGCCAATTAACTAAAATAGTTGAAAAAATAGGACTGTTTGATTCACTTATACTTATTTTTACTTCTTTTTGAATTACTTTTATTAACTCATTTTTATCAATTTTATACTGATTTAACATCAAAGAAAATATGCTATTTTCATCTTCTAAAAAAACATACAAAATATCTTCTATTAAAATTTCACTTCCGCCTCTTACAATACATCTTTGTGCTGAGTTTTCAAGATGCTTTTTTGTTTTTCTATCTAAATTATTTATTAAATTTTTTAATTCTAATTTCATTATAATCCTTTTTGTGCTATTACTATTTTTTCATCATAAAATGTTTGACCAATCCAACTATTTATTCCCAAAAATTGCTTGGTATTAATATCAAGAGAAAGAGACTCTTTTTCTTCTTTTTTTACTTCAAAACAGACTTCATGTTTAAGTGGTTCATTTAAAGAAAATGCAATTAAATCTTTTAATTCTTTCATTTTAAACCCTAAAATACTGTATTGGATTAATTGTTTTGTAGTTACATTTTTTAAAAGAATTTGAAACTTTGCATTTTTACTTTTTATAGATTCTCCTATTAAAAAACTGCTATTTAAACTACAGTTTTCATTACCTAAAGAACATCTTTGAAAAGAAGGAATATTATAATTATCTTCAATGCATTGAATTATTTCTAATTCATTATGATTTAAGTAGTGTCTTAAGATTGATTTTAAAGTTCCTGCTGATTTATGTTTCATAAATAATATTCCAATATATGGAATAAGTTTTCTTAAGTTTAAAGAACTATTATTTTGTAATCTATTTGAATATAAGCCTAAAAATGAAAATATATATTTTGAAAATTTATCTTTTAAATCATTTTGATATTGTATATAATATCTATGTTTTTGCCATATAGGATAGATAAATCTTTGTAGATGATGATTAAATAGATTTAAAAAATCATGTAATATATAGTTACTATCGATACTATATAAAACCATTTCACTATAATGAGATGGTAAAGGAGAAGAACTACCAAATATACCCAAAAAGTTTAAAGTGATTTCAGCTTTCGTATTATTTTCTTCTTCAAAAAAAATCACTTTTGATACTTCTGATTTTTGAAAAGATAAGCTTGGATTTGAACTAAACTTAATAAGCTCATAGACTTCTATACTACTTTTATTTATATGAAAATCTTTTAAATATCCACATACAACTCTTATGATTTGTGGTAATGAATATTTAGAAATACTATCATTTAAACTACTATTTATTTCTTCTATTGTCATACTAAATCTTTTATTAAATTAATGTTTGTGAACCAATTTTTGCAGGCCACTGTAAATTGTCTTCATTATTTATATCAACACTTAATTTATGAAATGAATTTAAATTACTATAAAGTGCAAAAAATTCATTTAATACACAACAAAATATATAAGCTTCCCCAAGACAAGAAAAATTCAATGGATTAACTTTTAGTTTTATATGAGTCCCTCTTATTGGTAAACCTTTATCTATCATTTCACAGGTTTCATATGAAATATTTTCAAATCCTTTTAATTGCATTGTAGTTTTTTCTCTTTGTTTTCTATCAAAAGCTCCATAAAAATCATAAGTTTCTAATATGGTTCTTAAAGAATTAATATCTTCTAAAGAGAGATAATTCAAAGACATATTAGATATTACTCTCCATAAAAAATCTCCTGAAATTGGTGGTGGATAACTTTGAGTAGGAATAGTGATATTTTCAAATTTTAAATTTGCACTTTTTGATAAAGGATTTGCAGTATCAATCTCTTTTAATAAAAGTTTAGAAGGTAAATTTTTATTTGTGCACAATATTTTTACGGATATTGTTGCATTACTTTTTAAAATATCTTCTTCTAATCCTTTTGAGTTAGAAAATCTTAAGTATGTATTTGTTTGTGCTTCATCACTTGATAATTTAACTCTTGATGAGTAATACTGTGTATTTGATAAGTTATGTTCAAATGTTTCAAAAGGCATAAAATCTTCATAACTTCCCTTATTTGCAATCCAACCTCTTACATTTTCAATTGAAAAAACTTCACTTTGATTTTTATCTAAATTTGAGGGAACAACTAAATACTCTTCATCATAACTTGTTTTTCTAATTGGTACAGAATCAGTCTCAAATAGATTAACAACAGGAGTACTATATAGAAAAAAATTACTTATATTTGGTGTTTCAGATTGTTTAATTTTTTTAGAAAATGTTATTCTTATTGTGAAATTTCTACTTTTTTCCAAAATTTCATTTGATATTGTATTTATATTTGAAAGATTTAATATATCAATAAATAAAAACTTATCTTTAAAACAAAAATATTCTTGTAGTAAAATATATCCATCAAAAACATTTAAAGGATAAGGCATAAGGTTTTCATTTGGGCTAAAACCAACTTGTTTTATTGAGTTTTTATCAATTGATATTGATGCAAGCTCTTTGCTATCATCTGAATTAATAACTAAATCAATTTTTTCAACATAATTTGTTAAAAAAAGATATAAATCTTGTGCAATAAATTTAGAACCACCTAAATGTAATCTTAGATTTTCAAAAGTCAAATCTTGCAGTGTTCCAATTGTTGACATTTGAAAAGACAACTCAAGATCACTTTTTTTACTATATGTATAGTAGTTTACATTTTGTAACTCAAAAGGCATTACAGTAAGTTCATAAGCTGTTCTAAACTTACATTGAGAATTATTTATACTTTTACTTAAAACCTCAGTATTTTTTTCAACTTTAATATTTTGAGTTGAATCTTTAATTGATTCATACTTTATAATAGAATAAGATGGTATTGGTCTAATATAATTTGGCCAAAGTAGTTGAACTAAAGTATGAGAAACTTCTGGCAATTCATAATCAAGCTGTTGTTTTAATCTACCTGTTAGAAAAGAAAATCCCTCAAGTAGTCTTTCCACATCAGGATCTTGACCCTCTTTTGAAAGATAAGTTGATAATCCAGGATTTTTTTTAGAAAACTCTGAACCCTCAAGTCGTAATGAGTTTAATTCTTTTTTATAATAATCATTAAATGTCATCTTTATAAATCTTTACCTTTCCATTTTTTAGCAAATTTGCTCTATAACTTACTTTTTTACTTCTACCATTTACTACAAGATAACCCTGTATTAAGATTGTCATTTCATTAAAATTTAAATTTTCTCTTAAAATTCCAACTTTTGTTTTATATAATCTAGGCTCAAATCTTTTTATTGTATTTTCTGAACTTTTTTCTATAAACTCAATAGAATCATTCATACTTAAATTTATATTATTTAAATCTACTTTTCCATAATCTTTAGATATTTCTGCACTTCCTGCATTTGTAGAGAAGATTCTTGAAAGATTATTTGCAATTGATGCATATAATGCTTCTTCTTTTGAATCAAACTGTTTGTCATCAAAACTTGAAGATAATCTTTCAAATAAACTTCCCTTATACATTTTTTACTCTTTATCTAACTTACCAACAAGTGATAATTCAAAACTTGCACCCATGTATTTAAAATGAGGTCTTAATGAGATTCTAACTTTATACCAACCTGGATCATCAGCAACATCTTCAACATCAATTGCAATATCTTTAAAAGGTCTTTTACTTCTAATTTCTGCACTTGGATTTTCTTGATTTGCAACATACTGTTTAGCCCATTTATTAAGCTCTCTTTCTAAATCTGATCTTTCTCTCCATGAACCAATGTACTCTCTTTGTAATACTTTTATATAATGAGACATTCTTGTAATTGCAAATAAATATGGTAATTGAGTACCTAATTTATAATTTAATTGTGCTTCATTACCCTCAGGAGTATTTGCAAAAAGTTTTGGCTCTTGTGCTGAACTAGCAGCAAAAAAGGCAGCAGTATTACTTCCTTTTCTCATAATCAATGGAATAAAACCTTGTTCAGATAATTCATACTCTCTTCTATCTGAAACTAAAACTTCTGTTGGTATCTTCATCTCAATATCACCCATACTTTCAAAAGTATGTACAGGTAAATCTCTAACTTCTCCACCTGACTTTGGTCCTATTATATTTGTACACCATCTATAGCTTGCAAAACTATCAGTTAATTTACTTGCAAAAGCATAAACTGTATTTCCCCATAAATAATCTTCATGACTTTTTGAAACATCTTCTTTATAAACAAAATTTGAAATAGGATTATCTTCTGGATCATAAGGAGGTCTAAGTAAAAATCTAGGAAGAGTAAGCCCTACATATCTTGAATCTTCATTTTTTCTAAAACCTTTCCAAGCAGCAAATTGTGGAGATGTCATTACATCCTCTATATCTTTTAAATCAGGAAGCCCCTCAAAACTATCTAGTCCAAAAAACTTAGGACCTGCTGCACTAATAAAAGGTGCATGGCTCATTGCTGATATTGAAGCTACTTTATTTAAAAATTTTATATCCATATTTGAAGGAGAAAGCTCATAATCAGCGATTATAGTACCTACTGGTTCCCCACCAAATTGTCCATATCCTGCGCTATATACATGCTTATAAAGACCTGTTTTTGTAATATCTAAACTATCCTCAAAATCTTCAATTAATTCTTCTTTTGATACGTTTATAAATTCCATTAAAATATTTTGTCTAAAGTCAGTTCTTTCAACTAACATATAAAGACCTTTCCATTTTGATTCTAATGCCTGAAACTGGTTATGATGTAAAACTTCATCCATTTGGGCAGATATTTTTTCATCTATCTCTGCAATCATTTTATCTATTATAGATTTATTAACTTTTTCTTCTTTATTATCAGATTTAATTAATTCTTCTACAAGTGCTTCTACGCCTGTTTTTACAACTGAATAGCTGTCATCATTTTGATTTATGCTTGTTTGAGCAACAATATTATCTAATAAACTTAATTGTTCTATATCTGAAATATTGTTTTGTGAAACTTGTTCTGTAGTCATCTAAACTCCTTTTATTCTTTAACACCAAGATTTAACTCATTCATTAACTTATCTCTTTCTTCTTTATTTGATATAGCATCTTCAATAGCTTTTCTAAATGCAGGTACATTTCCTAATGGACCTTTTAAAGCCATCAATGATTGTCTTAACTGCATAAGAACTTTTAATTCTGGAATATTTTCAACTATTTTTTCAGGTGAAAAATCTTTAATACTATTAATTTTCAAATCTACATTTAAAGATGAGTCTTCTTCTTTAGTTAATTTATTATCAACATTAAAACTCACTGATAAATTTTGTGCTTTTAATACATCATTGAAATTATTTTTATCAATTTTTACAACTTTCTTTTCTTCAACAGGTTTTTTCTCTTCATTTGGATTATATTCTCCCAATAAAGTTATCTTATATGGTATTTCGATCTCTTCTGTCATATCCCCAGTTGCAGGTTTATAAGTGACATTAATTCTCTCTTTTGGTGATTCTGATTGCTTATTCATCTATGTTCTCCTAATTTATATATTTATTTTTAATGCACTATTTATATCTATTTTACAAAGTAGTGAATAATATTTTTCAATTTGTTCATTCTCTACTTGAAGATTACTAAATGAGCTTAAAAAAAGTACATACACTTCTGATACAAGTTTTGCATCCCATTGTATTAAATTGTGTTTTACAATATATTTTTCAAGTTCATCAAATAGAGCTAAAGCCATACTCTCTTTATTATTTTCTATTGCTAATTGCATTTGTTTTAATCTTAAAAGAAATTTATCTTTTATATTTTGTGAACTAATATATTTTTTATCTATTAGGTTTATTGCCTCCTTAAAATTTAAAGTTTCATCTATTTCAAAATCGCAATCATTCTCATTTTTACTTGAACTACTTGGATTTTCTTGTATATTTTCATTAATCCATTTTTTAGTTTTAGGTGATGCAAAACTACTATTGTCTTTGAATTTTAAATCAAGTATTCCTTCATTTGTTTTTAAAAAATAGATTAATAAGTTTTTCACTTCATTTGCTTGTTTTTCTTTATTCAGTTTTTTAAAAATCTTATATATATAATAATGTCCATCAAACCAAAAAGGTGAAACTTCTATAATCTCTTCGATTAACTTTACTGCTTCTTCATATTTTGAGTTTTTGTACAACTCTTTGACATCATCAAGTTCTAATATAGAAGGAGGATTTAATTGTGTAATTGAATTTTCATTTAAAGGAAGTCCATCCGTTTCAAGCCAAGACAAAAATCTTGTAATTCTTAAAGCTTTAAGCTCTATGAAATCTTCTTCTCTATAAAAATTTGCTAATTTTGCGGCATCTTTTTTAAATTCTCTTAAAAAAGCTATTGCCTTATGTGAATCTAATCTATTTTCTTCATTATTTGTTTGATTAACTTGCTCTTGCTTTTTCAACTCTTCTTTTGCACTATTTTCTTCTAATTTAGTTTTAAATATATTTATAATTTTTTTAAAATATATATCTTCATTTTTTAATAATTTATTGAAAGTATTATTTAACTCACAAAAAAGTTCATAAAAAAGTTCAATATTAGAAGTAGATTTTTGACTAATCTCTAATGTTAACTGCTCTTCTAGCCAAAAAATAATATTGCTTTTACCCTTAATAGATTTAGGGTATAATTTATCATTAAATTCATTTATAAAATTTATATAAATTGGAAGATTTATTTCTAAACCTATGAAAGCGTTTACTTTCCAACATGAATATATCCACCAAGTTGCTATTTTAAAATCTTTACTTTTATTTATTAGAAAATCTTGAGTACTATTTAATACTAATTCCCAATCTGTAGAACCATCAAAAAAAGCACTATGACTTTTATCTATTTCTTGTTCAATTGATAAAAAAGCATCATCATATTTGAAATCTTTTCCAACAATTGAATCATCGATTGATTGAAGAATTAATGCACTCAAAAACCTCTTCCTTTTTTATATAATTTAACTGCTAAGTTATAATTTTTACGAAATTGTAACTAGAAATATTTTAATTTTTGTTAAAAAATTATTATATTTATTATTTAATTATCTATTTAAAAATTATTTATTTTCTAAGTAGATAATAATTTATGTTATTTTGATACTATTAAAAGAGGTGTTTATAAATTAAAAAATTATTTAGTTCCTAAAAAATTTATAAAATTTTTAGAAAAACAAAAAAACTATATTAAAATTAATGATAAATTTGTACAATATATACAATAAAGGAAATTAAATATGAAATTATTAGTAATTATTGCCCATGGAAGTAGATTAGAAAGTTCAAATAAAGAAATACATAACTTAGCAGAAAAATTAAAAGTAAATAATATAGATAATAATTTAAAAATTACCTATGCATTTTTAGAGTTATGTGAACCCTCGATTAACAAAAGTATAAAAGACGAGATTATAAATGGTTGTAACGAAATAGAAGTTTTTCCATACTTTCTTGCAGCAGGAAAACATGTAAAAGATGATATTCCAAAAGAAATAGATAAATTAAAAGAAGAGTATCCAGATATTAAATTTAAAATTCTTCCACATTTAGGAAGCTGTAAAGAGATTGTGTCACTTATATTTTCACAATTACAAGATAAAGAGTAAAAACAAATAGCTTAGAAAAAGCTATTTGTATAATTATCTTCTGCTAAATCAATCTCAATAAAAATATTATCGCTATAATCTAAATAGATACTATACTCACCAAAGTTAACAGATTTTTCAATATCTTTTTTATTAAAGTAAACTTCACAATCATTAATATCTAAATTATTCAAATGATACTCAACTATTGAAGGAGGCATTTTATTTATAGCCTCCTCCAATGAATTGAAACTATCAATTCCAAAAGTATTAAAAAGAGTATTTTTATTTATCTGTTTAGTCATAGCTGTCTTTAATTATTGAAACCATTCAATAAAGAAGCCATTCTATTTAGATCTATTTTATTTTCACTATTACTACTAGACTCTCTAAAATTTGCAGAAGTATTGTCAATCTCTTCTTCTAATATTTGATCTAAACTACTATTTTTAGAATTATCTTCTTCTTTAATAAAGGTTCCTTTTTCTTTTGAATCAAACTTGTTATTATCTTTTTCATATTTATTAGGATTTTTTTTGCTTCCTAGAAGATTTTCAATTTTACCTAACATAGAATTAATGTTATTGTTTTGTTTTTCTGTAGAGTCATTTAACTCATTAACATTATCTTCTAAATTTCTATTTTTATCTTCTAGGCTTGTCACTTTTGCTTCAAGTTCTTTTTTATCTTTATTAAGATTATCAATTTTTTCTTCTAATAATGTATTCTCATTTTGCAATTCTTCATATGCTTTTATTAATGTATTTAAAGCTTCATTTAATTTTGTAATAGTCTCTTGATTAGTCATATTTATAAAATCCTCTTTTAGGTTTGTATTTAAAAAAGCTATTATTGCAAAAATTAGCTAATAATTCCATCAATTTTTAATAAAGAATCAACACTTGGTTCTCTTTGTGCAAATTTATAGAACAATTTATCCATATTTTCAGAACCACCTTTTTGTAAAATATGCTCTTTGTATTTCATAGCTAACTCTTTATTAAATAAATTTCCTGAGTCTATAAACATATAAAATGCATCTGCACTTAAAACTTCAGCCCATTTATAAGAATAATATCCAGCAGCATAACCGCCTCCAAAAATATGCCCAAATCCATGTTGAAATTTATTGTAAGAAGGTGGTATTAATGGGCTATACTCGGCTCTTATACTATCAAGTAATGCTTGTATTTCTTCTGCATTATTGTATAATTTTTGATGTAGGTTAAAATCAAACAGTGCAAATTCAACTTGTCTTAACATTGATAATGATGATTGAAAATTTCTAGCATCTATTAATCTTTGAATTGCTTCATCATCTAAAACCTCTTTTGTTTCATAATGTTTTGCAAAAATTTTTAAAACATCTTTTGCATATGCAAAATATTCTAAAAATTGTGAAGGAAATTCAACTGTATCCCAAGCAACACCAGAAATTCCACTAACATATGGTTCATTTACTTTGCTTAATAAATGATGCAATGCATGCCCCATTTCATGAAATAAAGTAACAACATCATCATGTCTTAATAATGAAGGGGTATTATCTTTTGATTGTGGGAAATTACAAACTACATATGCTGTAGGTAAATGTTCTTTTTTATTTGAATCAACATAGTGTGTATGCCAGTTATTCATCCAAGCACCACCTCTTTTATCTTCTCTTGCTTCTAAATCAAGATAAATTCTAGCTATAATTTTATCATTTTCAAAGATATTAAATACTTTTACTTTATCATCCCAAGTTTTTGTTTGAACCTCTTCAAACTTAATTTCAAATATATCATTTAAAAAACTAAAAAATCCATTTAATACAGAGTTTTGCTCAAAATAAGGTCTATAATATTCTTGATCTAAATCATATTTTGCTTTTTTAACTTTCTCACTATAATAAGCCATATCAAAACTTTTAATATCATCAATATTATCTTCACTTGCATAAGTTTTAATCTCTTCTAGTTCTTCTTTAGCACTTTGTTTACCTTTAATTGCTAACTCTTTTAAAAATGAAACAACTTCTTCTTCACTATTAGCCATTTTTCTGCTTAAAGAGTATTGTGCATAGTTTTCAAAACCAAGAAGTTTGACTTTTTCATCTTTTAATTTCAATATTTCATTGATTACTTCTTCATTTTCTGGCGCTCTTGTGCAATATGCTTTATAAATCTCTTCTCTTTTTTCTCTATTTGTTCCATATGTAATATAAGCTAAATATGATGGCATTTGAAGAGTAAATTTATATTTTGTCTTATTGTCATTTTCATCTGTAAATTTTGCTAGTTCTAAATCTGATTTTGGTAACTCTTTTACATCTTCAAAATTTTCACATATCATTGCAAAACTATTTGTTGCATTTAAAAGATTTTGAGAAAACTTTTGAGACAGTTCACTAAGCTTCAAATTTAACTGTTTAAGTCTACTCTTTTTTTCTTCATTTAAGTGAGAACCACTTAATTCAAAATCTTTTATCTCATTTTCTAAAACTTTTTTTTGTATACTATTTAAAGATATATAATCCTTATCTTGTATATCTTTTAAAGATCTATAAATATTATCATTTTGCGACATCTCAGTTTCGTAAATTGAGATCAAAGGAATACACTCTTCTAAAACTTTTTGTGTAATATTTGAGTTTTTAACTGAATCAATATGAAAGATTGGAGTTATAAAATCACTTAAGTTCTCCCCTACTTCTTGATAAGGCATAACAAAATTTTCATAACTCTTTTCTTCTATTTTTAAAAGTTCTTCAACTTTATCTTTACTTTGTTTTATTTTCTCTTCCAATAAACTTTTACTATTTTCTAAATTTTCTAAATTAAACTCTTTAAACATTATCTATCTCCTTTTATAAATTTAATACTAAAACCTCTATCAAAATTTGAGTAGTCTTTATAAAACTCATACTTTTCTATATTAAAATTTTTAAAGTACTCTTCTAAAGGTTTTTTCTGATCATATCCCATTTCACATAATAAATATCTAATCTTTTTATTATATGTATCATCTATAATTCTTTTTAAAATTTCATCTCCAATTTCTCCTCCAAATAGAGCATTTCTTGGTTCAAACTCTACATTTAATGGTAGTTTATAACTATTTGCAATGTATGGGGGATTAGAAATGGTCATATCAAATATTTGATCATCTATATTTTCATATAAATCACTTTTAATAAACTCTATTTTATGTTCAGCTTCATGCTTTATCGCATTTTTTTTAGCTAATGCAATTGCATCATCATTAATATCTACTGCAATAATTTTTATGTTATCTATTAGTTTTGCAAGCATTACTGAAATAACTCCTGAACCTGTCCCTATTTCTAATACTTTTGGACTTTTTATATCTTTTAATATCTCAACAGCATTTTCTACTAAAAGTTCTGTTTCAGGTCTAGGGATTAATACATTTGTTGCAACTTCAAAAAGTTCTCCATAAAATGAAGCTTTTTTTGTAATATACTCCATTGGATAGTTAGTGGCTCTTTTTTTTACAAGTTTCTCAAGCTCTTTTTCATGTTTGAACTCTTCATTATAATGTAGATGTAGCCAAATAACATTTTTTTGTAAAATATGTAAAATTAAAATCTCAATTTCTTTATTTGGAATATGAGTTATATTCCTTAACTGTTTTGAATAGTTTTTTATACAATCTTTTATTGTCAAATATAATACCTTTATTAAATATTTTGCCTATTTTATTGAAATTTTACTCTATTACATATAAAGCCAATTCATCTGCTAATAAAAAGTTTTGATTATAAACTTTCTTATCTTTTAATATAAGCTTCTTTTCATCTATTAAATCTTGAACTTTTTTTAACTCATTTTCATTAAATAGTTCTATTTTCACGCCAGTTGAACACCTAAAACCTAGTAATATTTGCTCGATTTTTATATCTTTTTTGCTTAAGTTTTCAATTTCATATTTTAATGGTTGATTTATATACTCTTGAATATCTTTTTTTGGATAATATCTTGAGCTTTGTTTATATCCAACTGCTCCTGCACCTACTCCTAAATACTCTTTATGTTCCCAATATCCATAATTGTGTTTTGATTCAAACTCTTTTGCTTTTGAAAAGTTTGAGATTTCATATTGAGTAAATCCACACTTATTTATATAATCAAATATTTCATATGATAAATCTTCATCATCTATTTTTATTTTTGAATTATTGTAAAATTTTGTGCCTTTTTCAATAGTCAAACTATATGCACTTAAATGTGTGATTGGCAATGAAAAAGCAGTATCAAAATCCTTCTTTAAGCTTTCAAAGCTATCTGCTTCAACACCGTAAATTATATCACAGTTAATACCATTAAAACCTATACAATTTGCTTTTTGTATAGCACTTATAGCACTTTTACTATTATGTGCTCTTCCTAGCTTTTTTAGTTTTTCATTATCAAAACTTTGTACTCCAAAGCTTACTCTATTTACTCCAAAACTCTTCATTCCTGAAAGCCATTTTTCACTTGCTGAGTTTGGATTTGCCTCTGTTGTTATTTCACAGTTTTTTTCTAAATAAGGTTTTATCAATTTAAAAACCTCTTCATACTCCTCAAATTTTATTGAACTTGGAGTTCCTCCTCCTATAAAAACAGTTTGTAGTTTTTTATTCTCTTTTTTAACATACTCTAATTCAAACTTTAGTTGTTTTACTAAAGCTTTCATATAGTTATGTTTTAGATGAAACTTATCTGTGTAAGAATTGAATGCACAATAGTGACATTTACTATCACAGAAGGGAATATGTATGTATAAAAGCAATTTTTAATCCTAATTTAAATATAATTTTCGCCTAATTATAAGGGAAAATATATTTATGACTGATAAAAAAGAAACAATAGAAAAAAAAGATGGTAAAAACTATAGACCAAATGTTGCAGCAATTGTACTATCAGCAAAATATCCTGAAAAATGTGAAGTTTTTATAGCTTCTCGTACCGATGTAGAGAATGCTTGGCAGTTTCCACAAGGTGGAATTGATGAGGGTGAATCATCTAAAGAAGCTCTATATAGAGAGCTTGAAGAAGAAATCGGAACAAAGGAAATTGAAATAATTGCTGAATATCCTCAATGGGTAAGCTATGAATTTCCCCCTGCAATTGCAAAAAAAATGCAACCATATGATGGGCAAATTCAAAGATATTATTTAGTAAAGCTAAAAAAAGGTGCAAAAATAAATATTAATACTCAAATACCTGAATTTAGTGAATACAAATTTGTTGCAACAAAAAATATTTATGATTATATAACATTCTTCAAAAGAACAGTATATAAACAAGTCTTGAAATATTTTAGAAATGAAGGTTATATTTAAAAAGGTAATTAAAAAAGATGTTAAAAGTATTAAAATTTGGCGGAACAAGTGTTGGTAATTTAGATAGAATTCAAAATGTAGCAAACATCATAAAAAAAATTCGTGATGAAGGCCATGATATTATTGCTGTAGTTTCTGCAATGAGTGGAGAAACTAACAAATTAATTGATTATGCTGAACATTTTTCAAGCAATCCAAATAGAATTGAAATGGATATGCTTTTAAGTTCAGGAGAAAGAGTAACATCAGCACTTTTATCAATTGCATTGAATGAGCAAGGATATAAAGCAACTTCAATGAGTGGAAGAGAAGCAGGAATAAAAACTGATTCTTCACACACAAAAGCAAGAATTGAAGATATTGATACAACTGCTATGAAAGATGCAATGAAAGCTGGGAAAATTATAGTTGTTGCAGGTTTTCAAGGAGTTACTTTTGAAGGTAGAGTAACTACACTTGGTAGAGGTGGTAGTGATTTAACTGCTGTAGCAATAGCAGGTGCAATAAATGCAGATGTTTGTGAAATCTATACAGATGTTGATGGAATTTATACAACAGATCCAAGAATTGAACCAAAAGCCAAAAAACTTGATAAAATCTCGTATGATGAGATGCTAGAACTTGCAAGTCTTGGAGCTAAAGTATTGCAAAATAGATCAGTAGAGATGGCAAAAAAATTAAATGTAAATTTGATATCAAGAAGTAGCTTCACGCCAGAAGTTGAAGGTACGTTAATTACTAAGGAAGAAAATATTATGGAAAAACCAATAGTTAGTGGTATTGCTTTGGATAGAAACCAAATCAGAGTTGGGATGTATGGAGTTAAAGATAGACCAGGAATAGCAGCTTCTATTTTTACATCATTAGCAAATGAAAATATTAATGTAGACATGATAGTTCAAACAGTTGGAGTAGATGGAAAAGCTGATTTAGACTTTACAATTCCAACTACTGATTTTGAAGCATGTAAAAAAGTAATGGAAACATTTAGAACAGATACTAGAAATATTGAATATAACGATTCTATATGTAAAGTATCAATAGTTGGTGTGGGAATGAAATCACATACAGGTGTTGCCTCAAAAGCATTTGCTACTTTAGCTAATGAAAATATTAACATAAGAATTATTTCAACAAGTGAGATAAAAATATCTATGGTTATTGAAGAGAAGTATGCAGAGTTAGCAGTTAGAGCACTACACGAAGTTTACAATCTGGATAAGTAATAGTGCAAGAATTTTTAAATTGGACAGTAGATACTATAAGAGAAGATAAATTACTTTCTCCTTGGCTAGAAGAGAAAAAGTATGAATGGACTCCTTTAGTATCTAAATCTGTAGTAAATATACTTGAAAAAGGTTGTTCTGTAATTATAATTACAGATAAAGAAAGAGATTGGTTTTTAGAATATATTTTCACAAATATAAATTCACAAAATTTAAACAGACCGTTTTTACCTTTTTATGATGCAAAGGGGTTTTATAAATATCTAGATGAAGTTAAATCAGAAGATGATATTAATTATATTAAAGATATGCTAAGTATATCTTTCCCTAATGGCTATTGTTTTTGGTATATTGGGAAAAGTCAAAGTGTAAGAGCAATTATTCCAAAAGTTTCTAAAAACTCATTTTTATGGCTTTTTGATGAAGAGATGCAAGATGCTTTTAATTTAAGAAGTAAAGATGATGCTTTAGATATGAAGCTTTTACAAATGTTTAGACTTTATACTAAAACTTTAAGTGCTGCACTTTTTGCAGAAATAAATGTAGAGAACTGATATAATGACAAATATAAATGATATAAAAGTAGACTCATCAACTATATTAATAGTAAATAGTATAGAAGATACACTTTCATATCTTTTATCAACTTTACCTACTCATTCATGTAGAGTTATAAAAAATGAACAAAAAGATGAATTTTTATTAGCTCAAGCAAATGCAGCTGTAAAAGAAGCTTATATAGCTACAAATAATAAAAAGTATCTTATATTATGTGGTACAACATTTAGAAGTGAAGCTCAAAACTCTTTATTAAAAGTATTAGAAGAACCACCAAAAAATATTGTATTTATCATAATAACAACTACAAAATCAACAATATTACCAACAATTTTTTCAAGAATGCCACATAAGTTTTTGAAAAAATCTCAAAATTTAAACTCATCTAACTTGGATTTATTAAGACTTGATTTAAAAGATATTTATAATTTTTTAAAAGAGAATCAAAAAATATCAAAGTATGAAGCCATCTCTTTAGTTGAATCAATTCTTTTTAAAGTAAAAGAACAAAATATAAATTTAACACAAAAAGAGCTTGAAATGTTTTCAAATGCAGTTAAACTACTTGATTTAAATTCACGCCCAATAAATGTATTAACAACCCTACTTTTAACACTAAATAATAGAAAAAGATTTTAATATGAATAAAAATAAAACAAAAATAATGGGTGTTTTAAATGCAAATGAAGACTCTTTTTTTAAAAACAGTAGATTTAATGAGTCTCAAGCAATAACTAGAATCGAAGCTTTAATAAATGATAAAGCGGACATTATTGATATTGGAGCAGTATCAAGTAGACCTGGAAGTATTCCTGTAAAACCAGAAGTAGAACTACAAAGAATAAAAAATATTGTAGATTCAATTTATAAGCAAAAGCTTTATGAAAAAGTAGTTTTCTCTATTGATTCATATGAACCTTTAGTAATTGATTATGTTTTAAATAAAGGTTTTAAAATAGTAAATGATATTACAGGCTTACAAAATGAAGAAGTTATAAAATTAACTGCAAAATATAATGCAAGTGCTGTTATTATGCATATGCAAAATGATCCAAAAACAATGCAAGAAAAACCAACTTACAAAAATGTAGTCTTAGAAGTAGAAGAGTTTTTAAAACAACAAGTACAAAAAGCAGAAAGTTTTGGACTTAAAGATATTATTTTAGATGTAGGAATTGGCTTTGGTAAAACCTTAGAACACAATTTATTACTATTAAAAAACTTAGAATACTTTAAACATTTGGGTTATGAATTACTAATTGGTGCAAGTAGAAAATCAATGATTGATAAAATAGTAACGTCATCAATTGAACAAAGACTTCCTGGCACTTTAGCAATTCATTTAGAATCAATTAATAAAGGAGCATCAATTATTAGATGCCATGATGTAAAAGAGCATTATCAAGCAATAAAAGTTCAAGAAGCAATAAATACACAAAAGATACTTTAAAGTATCTCGTGTAAAGTATTGGCTTTTGCCATCCAGTTTTCTAACTCTTCATAATTTTCATCTTCAACCATTTTTCTAACTTTTTTCATATGTTCTTCAAATAAATCGATTGAAGATAAGAGATTTTTTCTATTTTGTTTAAAAATATCACTCCACATTCTAGGACTTGACTTTGCAACCCTACTCATATCTTTAAATCCACCAGCAGCTAAAGCAATAATTGATTTTGGATCTTCATGTCCCATAACTGTATTTGCTAAGGAAAAAGAGATTGCATGTGGTAAATGAGACATAAAACAAGCATGAATATCATGCTCATCAGAATCCATTACTACAATTCTCATTCCAATTCCTTGGAATATTCTAAATGCTTTATTTACATGCATATTCCCATTTTTCTCTAAGTTACATAATACTACAGTTTTTCCCTCATATAAATCATCAATTGAGGCTTTTGGTCCAGATTTTTCAGTACCTGTCATAGGATGTGCTGGTACAAAGTTTTCTCTAATTTTTTCAGGAATATTTTTTACTATATACTCTTTTGTTGAGCCCATATCTATAATAGTAGTTTTTTCATCAATATCTAAAAAAGATGGAAACATCTCAATAATTGCATCAACTGGAATTGCAAGTATAATAACATCAGATTCTTTTTTTAAAGTTTCCAAATCTACAATTTCATCAACAAGTTTTAATTCTAGTACATCTTTTTTATTTTTTTCACTATTTATGTATCCTAGAACTTTCTTTGCAATACCATATCTTTTAACTGCTTTTGCTAAAGAACCTCCCATTAGTCCTAATCCTACTATACCTATATTCAAAATTTTCACCTTCTAAAATAATTATTTAAACAATTATATCTTAAACATGCTATAAAGTTTATTTAGATATATTAGCTACTTTAATTATAAATGTAATAAGGATTAATGTGAAAAAGAGACTTACCTTACTATCTATGACGTTAGCTTCACTACTTCATGCAGAACAGATAAATTCAATTGAATATGTAAATTTAACAAAAATTTCATCTAAAATAGCAAGTGAAACACTAAATTTAAAAGCTGGTGATGAATTAGATGTAAATAAGATAAATAAAGCAATAAAAGAGTTTTATAAATTTGGATATTTTGATGACATTTCTGTAAAAGAAGAGAATGGGAAGCTTCAGTTTCTTTTTAAAGAGAAACCATCAATTGCAAACTTAGATATATATGGATATAAAACCAGAGAAGAAGATATTGATAGTTTGAAAGTTTTAATGGGACTTAGAAAAGGTAGTATGTATTCTGCACAAAGAGCAAAGAATGCAAAAGAGATACTATTAAAAGAGCTTGAAAAAGAAGGTTATATCAATTCAATCGTTGAAATTGAAGTTGAACCTATTACTGAGGGTTCTGTTTCGCTTACATTTAATGTAAATAAAGGTGATGAAATCGTAATTAAAAAAGTTAATTATGTAGGCGCTAATAATCTTGATGGTTCAGATTTTGAAAATGTAACAGCAAATAAAGAGAAAGATTATATCTCTTGGTGGTTTGGACAAAATGATGGAGAGTTAAAGCTTGATCAATTATCTTATGAAAGTCCAAGAATAAATGAATTATATTTTCAAAATGGATACTTAGATGCAAAAGTAAAAGATCCTTTCTTAAAAGTTGATTTTGCATCAAACCAAGCAAGACTTGACTTTTTTATTGAAGAGGGTCAACAATATACAACAAACTCTATTACTATTTATATAGATGAATCTATATTAAAATCAAAAGAGTTATATCCAGAATTAAAACTTAAAAAAGATAGAACATTTAATATCTCTAAATTAAGAGATGATGTAGAATATATAAAAACACAAATAGCAAACTTAGGATATGCCTTTGCACAAGTTAAGTATGATATAAAAAAAGATGAAAAAAATGCAACTGCAGATATTATACTTAATGTTATTCCTGGTAAAAAAGTTTATATAAATGATGTTAAGATTTCAGGAAATTCAAGAACATTAGATAGAGTTATTAGAAGAAATGTATATTTAGCACCAGGAGATCAATTTAATCTTACTGATTATAATGATTCTGTTTCTAAATTAAAAAGAACTGGTTATTTCGATGATGTACAAGTTCAACAAAGAAGAGTTTCAGAAGATAAAATGGATTTAATGGTTAAAGTTGTTGAAGCTAGAACAGGTAATTTAATTCTTGGTGGTGGATATGGTTCATATGACAAGATGATGGTAAATGCTGCTATTAATGACAATAACATATTTGGTTCAGGTCTTAGTCTTGGATTATCAACTGAACTTTCAGCAAAAAAATCAAAATTCCAATTTAGTTTAAGAAATCCTGCAATTGCAGATACTAAATACAATGGTGATGTTGAAATTCATAATACTGTTACAGAAATTGGAAGAGATGTTTATGATTTAGATAAAAAAGCTACTGGTTTTTCAATTGGTGCAGGAAAAGAGTTCTTTAGAAACTTTTATGCAGGTGCAAGATATAGACTTGACTTTATAAAAGAAGAGTATGATTATGAAAGTGGTTTTACTAAAAAAAGTGGAAAAAAATATTATGAAGATACTGATTATTTAACAAGTTCAATTACTCCTTATTTAAACTTTAATAACACAGATGATTTTTATTTACCAAAAAATGGTATAAAAACAGGTACATCTTTAGAAATTGCAGGTTTAGGAGGAGATTCAAAATATGTTGAATCAAGCTCATATTTTAAATATTTTTACTCACTAGAAGATAAATTTGATTTAGATTGGATTTTTAGATATAAAACTAGCTTAAAATTCTTAATAGACAATGGTCAAATAAACCAAGGGGACTCTTTATATCTTGGTGGTCCTAAAACATTAAGAGGATTTAAATCATATGCATTTGGTCCAGATAATGAAGATGGAGAAATACAAGATCCATATAAAAGAATGTTTGCAAACTCTATTGAATTAAGTTTCCCACTTGTTGATAGTGCAAAGATGAGATGGGCAGTATTTTATGACTACGGTATGATTGGTGAAGAAAACTTTGATGACATCACAAGATCTTCAACAGGTGCAGTATTTGAATGGGTATCACCAGTTGGTCCTCTTCAATTAATATTTGCACGACCACTTGATGATGAATCTGGTGATGATACATCATCATTTGAATTTTCTTTAGGAAGTAGTTTTTAATGGTTAAACCAATAAATTTAGACAAGAGATTATCAAAAGAAGAAGCATTAGATTTAATACAAAATGCTTCTTTAAACGAATTAGGTAAACTAGCAAGTGAAAAAAAAGCGCAACTTCATCCTGATAAAACTACTACATTTGTAGTTGATAGAAATATCAACTATACAAATGTTTGTTGGGTTGATTGTAAGTTTTGTGCTTTTTATAGACATAAAAAAGATGATGACTCATATGTTTTATCATATGAACAAATTGATGAAAAAATTGAAGAATTACTTGCAATTGGTGGTACACAAATACTTATGCAAGGTGGAGTTCATCCAAATTTAAAGATTGATTATTATGAAGATTTAGTTGAGCATATTCATACAAAATTCCCTCAAATAACTCTTCATAGTTTTTCTGCAATAGAGATTACTTATATAGCAAAAGTATCGAAAATATCGAAACTTGAAGTTTTAAAAAGACTTCAAGCAAAAGGACTTAGCTCAATTCCAGGTGCAGGTGCAGAAATACTTAGTGATAAAGTAAGAGATATAATTGCTCCAAAAAAAATCGATGTTAAAGATTGGATTGAAGTTCATAAACTTGCTCACTCAATTGGAATGAAAACAACTGCTACTATGATGTTTGGTACAATAGAAAGTGATGAAGATATAATTGAACATTGGGATTTAGTTAGAAGATTGCAAGATGAAACACAAGGATTTAGAGCATTTATTATGTGGTCTTTCCAAAGTGCAAATACAAAACTAAAAGAAGAGATACCTGACTTAAAACCTCAATCTTCAAATAGATATTTAAGATTATTAGCAGTTTCAAGACTTTTTTTAGATAATGTTCCAAATATTCAAAGTTCTTGGGTTACACAAGGTTCTTACATAGGTCAACTTGCTTTAAAATTTGGTGCAAATGATTTAGGAAGTACTATGATGGAAGAGAATGTTGTAGCAGCAGCAGGAGCTAGTAATTGTATGAACCAAGATGAAATGATTACTCTAATTAAAGATGTAGGGGAAAATCCTGCTAAAAGAAATACAGCTTATGAGATCGTAGAGAGGTATTAAACCAAATTATGAAAGCAATAAAACTATTTAAAGCTGTTATTACACTACTTAGTTTACAAGGAATTTTAATGAGTGCACAAATAAAACATATAGATATTAATAATACAAAAATTCCTGTAATATTTGAAAAACAAACAAGTCTGCCAATTTTAAATATGCAACTTGTGTTTCAAAATTCAGGTTCAATACAAGATGGAAACTTAAATGGTATTGCTTCATTTTCAGCAAAATTATTAAATGAAGGTACTAAAAAGTCAGGTTCAACAAAATTTGCTTCAGAGTTAGAAAGTAATGCTATTTCATTAAATGTTGCAAGTGGTTTTGAAACATTTGTTATTGAATTATCTTCACTAAAAGAAGTAAATGAAAAAGCATTTAAACTTTTAAAAGATTTATTAAAAGATCCAAACTATGATAAAAAAGTAGTAGAAAAAATCAAAACTATTCTTATTGGTTCTTTAAAAAGAAAACAAAATGATTATGATTATGTTGCAAAAAATCAATTAAAAGATATCTTATTTAAAGATACGGCATTACAACACCCTAGTTCTGGAACAATTGAGTCTATTAACAATATAAAATTAGCAGATGTAAAAAAGTTTATTGATAATACATTTAATCTTTCAAACTTAATAATTGTTGTTGGTGGAGATATTGAGTTTAAAGAACTTGAAAATAAAATCCAAACTTTATTAAAATCAATGCCTGCAAAAGGTAAAAAAGAGTTGAAAAAAGTCGAAATAACTGCAAAACCAATTGTAAAAGAACTTAAAAAACCAACAGAACAAGCATATATATACTTTGGAAGTAAATTTAATGTAAAAGCCCAAGATGAAGAAAACTATAAAGCAAAAGTTGCTTCATTTATTTTAGGTGGTTCTGGCTTTGGTTCAAGATTGATGGAAGAAATACGTGTAAAAAGAGGATTAGCTTATAGTGCTTATGGCTATGTATCTATAAATAAATCTCATTCATACTTTACTGGATATTTACAAACAAAATTAGAAAGTGCAAAAGAAGCACAAGAGCTAGTTGCTGAGATTGTAAAGGATTTTGTACAAAAAGGTGTTACTCAAGAAGAACTTGATGCAGCTAAAAACTTTTTAACAGGAAGTGAGCCTTTAAGAACTGAAACATTGTCACAAAGATTAAATAGAGCATTTAATCTTTACTACAAGGGATTAAAGCAAGATTATCCTCAAAAAGAGTTAGAAAAAATACAAAATTTAGAACTTAAAGATTTAAATAATTATATAAAATCTCATAAAGAAATTGTAGATTTATCATTTTCAATTGTAAGGAAGTAAATTGTTAAGAATAGCGTTAAGCCCGACAAAAGATATGGATTTAGAAGATTTAAGAATTGCATTACTTAACTATATTATTTCAAAAAAAACAGATGAAGAACTTGTAATTAGAATAGATGATGCTAATAAAAATAAAAATATTGAAGGAAAAGATAAAGAGATATTAGAGCTTTTAAATCTTTTTTCAATAGAGCATTCAAGAATTATCTATCAAAGTGAGAATATTAAATATCATCAAAAATTAGCAATGCAATTAATGACACAAAAAAAAGCTTTTGCATGTTTTTGTAGTGATACAAAACTTAATGAGTTAAAAGAGAGTGCAAAGAAAGAAGGAAAAAATTACAATTATGATGATTTTTGTGCAAATCTTTCAGATGAAATAATATTAGAAGTAAATGCAGCTTTTACAGTAAGAATTAAAAGACCTATTGATAATATAAAACTTATTGATTCACTTAATGGTGAATTTAATTACACTCCAAATGATATAGACTCTTTTATTATTTTAAATCATGATAAAACTCCTACAGCAGAGTATGCTTGTGCTGTTGATGATATGATTTTTAATATTACTACAGTTATAAATAAAAAAGAAGATATATTAAGTGCACCTAGACATATACATATTAGAAACTCTTTAGGCTATGAAAAAGAGATAAACTATATTCATCTGCCAACTATACAAAATGAAAATATTAGTGAAAAAAATAGTTTAAGCTCTGTAAAATGCTTGATTGAAGAAGGTTTTTTACCTGTAGCAATTGCTAATTATCTTGTACTTTTAGGAAATAAAACTCCCAAAGAGATTTTTACATTAGAAGAAGCAGTTCAATGGTTTGAAATTAAAAACATATCAAATAAAGAAGTAGTTTTTGATTTTGAAAAACTTAAAACTATTAATAAAAAACATTTAGAGTTAATTGATGATTTAAGATTATCAAAACTTTTAGGCTTTGCAGATGCGGATATTGGAAAATTGGGAAAATTATTTTTAACTAATGCAAGTACACTAAATGAAATCAAAGAAAAACTAAATCTAATATTTAGTAAAAAAGATCTTTGTAAGAATTTTGAAGATGAATCTAAACAAATTATTAAATGCTTAAAAGAAGCTCCTCATATTGAAGAGTTTAATGAGTTTAAAAAATATATTACTCAAAATACTGGATTAAAAGATAATTCTTTATTAAAACCTTTAAGATATTTATTAACAAAAAAAGAAGATGGAGTTAATTTAAGTGATATTTATCCTTATATTAAAAACTATTTAGGAGAAATTATAAAATGATCGATGCACTATTAAGTTCTGTTTTTACAGTTATTTTAGGAATAATATTTTTATATAAGTGGGTGATTATTATATCTGCTATTTTATCATGGGTTAGACCAGACCCTTATAATCCAATAGTACAAATGCTACATAGGTTAACTGAACCTGCATATGCACTTATAAGAAAATATATTCCAACGGTTTTCGGAGGAATGGATTTAGCACCAATTATTGTTATTTTTATTCTAATCTTCCTAGAAACATTTTTAGGAAAGTTATTTATGGGAATGATGTAAAATGAAAAAAATTCTTTGTTTAGTTTTTATTACTACATTTATATATGCAAATAATATAGAAACTAACAAAGAATCAACTCCTACAAAATCTATTAATAACGAGCAAGAAGAGTTTACTTTAACCCTTGATTGGCTAGAACAAAAACCTAAAACAATAACAAAAGATTTTTATATACTGCAATATTTAAAACAAGATATTACACCAGATGAGGCATTAAAAGCATTAAGTATGGTAAAATATGTTTCAAATCAAATTTTTTATGCTTTTGCTAAAAAATTTAAGCATGATGAAACAACTGCAGTTGTTCAATGTATGCAAGCAAGTGCTAAAGAGCTTATAAATACTTATGATGATTGTATAAAAGCTGGATTATCTTTATATAAAGCCACAAAATTATCTCAAGTTGAATTAAATGAAGCTATTTTAAAAGTAAAAGACAAATACCCTACTTTTGCAAATAAACTTAAAATTCTTGCTTCATCTTTACCTTTTACTAAAACTATTTCAGCATCAAAAGATGATTTTTTTGATATCTATTTAAAAACAGGTAGTCAATTTAAGATTGATTTTTTAAATTATAAACTTCCTAAAAAAACTTTAAATAAAATAAAAAATGACAAAAGAGTAGAAACTTTAATAAAATACTCTATTACTAATCCACAATTAGATCTTTTGAGTAAATCTTTTTTAGGTATTGATGATACAAACTTTAAATCTTTAACATCTTTTTTTCTAGCACTTAATGAAATAAATAATGAAAATTTAAAACAAGCATTAATTTACTTATCAAACTCATATAAGAAAGCTTATAATGATTATGGGAAAAATAGAGCTATTTTTTGGAAATACTTAATCACTTATGATAAAAAGTTTTTAGAAGAGTTATCTTCTTCAAATAATTTTGATATATATTCTCTTTATGCAAAAGAACTTTTAAATAAAAAGATTGATAACATAGTTTATGATATTTCGTTAAAACAAAATGAAGCTATTTCAACTTTTAATACAAAAGATCCATTTTCATGGGTTGATTTAATAATTAATTCAAAAAATATTAATAAAGAAAAACTAAAAGAGTATAAAACAATTTTTTCAAAAGAAGAAACAAAACCATATTTAGTTTATATTTTAAATAAATATTATAAATATACTAAACATTATTTTATCACTCCATACAAAAATTATTTAAGCGAGTATTCAATTCATAGAAAAGCTTTAATTTATGCAATTGCAAGACAAGAAAGTGGTTTTGTACCAGCATCAATTTCAACTGCATTTGCACAAGGTGTTATGCAAATAATGCCGTTTTTAAGTAAGCACATTGCAAAAAAACTTGACGAGCCATATGATATTTATAAACTATTTGATGCGAAAACAAACTTAAAGTATGCAAATTATCATCTTGATAATTTAGAAAAGAATTTAGATAATCCTTTGTTTATTGCATACTCATATAATGGTGGATATGGTTATTTTAAGTATCAAAAAAAGCTAGGATTGTTCACAAAAAATAACGATTTTGAACCATTTATGAGTATGGAGCTAATCTCTTATGATGAAACAAGAGAATATGGTAAAAAAGTATTGGCAAACTATTATATTTATAAAAATTATTTAGATAATAAAAATGAATTTAAATTATCTTCTATTTTTGAAAACTTAATTGAGTCTGACCAAAATTAGCTTTTTCAAGTTTTAATATCATACTACCCTCTTCTTGTTTTTCAAACTCAACTTTATAATATCTTCCCCAAGGATTTTTTATAGGTAATGACTTTATTAATTCAGATTTTTCATCAACTAGTACTTTATCCAAAGCTTCTTTACCATTTAAAGTAATTTGAAAACCCTCTTGCAAAAAATTTTGTGTTTTGCTATTTATTAAATAAACACCAATTAAAAACTCTTCTTTATCACTATTTAAATCCCTATTAATTTTATTTAAATAACTTGCAAAAAACTGTACTTTAGGTTCATTTGATATTTTAATATCACTTTTTTTAGTAAATTGAAGTGCATTAGAATTTCTTATGTTCTCTTTTTTAAAATTTAATAATGCATGATTTGTTGTACAAGCATTAAAAAGTAAACTAGAAACAAAAAGACTAGATATTAAAATTTTTTTCATATATTATCTCCATATTTATTTAAGAAAGTTATTTTACACTAAAGATACTTTAACCATCATTTGGATAAAATCCAGCCTATGAGTAATAAGAAATATAAAAAATTAGCTGTTGCTTTTTCTGGTCCGTCAAATAGTGGAAAAACAACTTTAATAGTAAAGGTATCAAACATACTTCAAGATAAAGGCAATAAAGTATGTATTGTAAAACATGATCCAAAAGATAAAGCTAGATTTGATACTCCAGGAAAAGATAGTGATAAGTTTTCTCAAACAGGTGCAAATGTTGCAGTTGTTTCACCAAATAGAACAACTTTATTTAAACAAGAATCTTCTTCAATTGATGAGTTAATTGAGCTTTTTGGTGACTTTGATTATTTATTAGTTGAGGGCTTAAAAACTCTTCCTCTTCCTAGAATATCAATATTTAGAAACTCTTTAGATGAAAAATATTTTGATGTTACAGATGCAATAGCTTTTGATAAAACAATCAATAGTGATGATATTCCTTCAAATATTGATAAACTTGACTTAAATAACCCAGAAGAGATTATACAATGGGTAGAAAAAAATTCAAAGAGAGTATAAAATGACAGAGATTTTTGATGCTATAAAAAAATCAGCAATAGATATAAAGAATTTAATTGAAACTGGTGATACTAGTAAAAGTACAAATGAGAATTCAACTGGTGATACTCAATTAAAATTAGATATTGCAAGTGATGAAATTATAGAGGCAATTTTTAAAAATGTTTCTTGTATTAAAGCTATTGTTAGTGAAGAACAAGAAAAAATTGTACCTTTAAATGAAAATGGAAAATACTTAATAGCTTATGATCCTTTAGATGGTTCATCACTTGTTGATGTAAATCTTTCAGTTGGTTCAATTTTTGGTATTTATGAAAATGATTTCACAGGTAATAATTTAGTTGCTGCTGCATATGTTGTTTATGGGCCAAGGGTTGAACTTGTAATTGCCACAGATGATGTTAAAATGTATAGACTAATAAATAATGAGTTTAAATTTATGCAAGAACTTAAACTTAATGAAAAAGGTAAATTAAATGCACCAGGTTCTACACAAAACTGCTGGGCTGCTTTTCATAAGAAAATGATTGATGAAATTTTTGAAGATGGATATAGATTAAGATATTCAGGAGGAATGGTTCCTGATTTACATCAGATTTTACTAAAAGGTGGTGGTCTTTTTTCATATCCAGGAACAACAGACAGACCAAAAGGAAAATTAAGACAACTTTTTGAAGTTTTTCCTTTTGCTTATATTTATGAAAAAGCAAATGGACAAGCAATTGATGGATTTAAAAGAGCTTTAGAAGTAGAAACTACTCATATTCATGATACTACTCCTTGTTTTTTTGGTTCAAATGAAGAGATAAAAAAAGTTTTAAAAGTATATAAAGAAAATGCAAAATAATAATCCTAACGAAATTATAATTGATGAATGGGACTTAAAGCTAGAAGAAGCTTTAAAAGGATTAAAACAGTGCCAAAATTCAAAAGAGCTTGAATCTTGTAAATCTTGCTCTTTGTTTTTTGAGTGCGAATTAAGAAAAAAATATGTATTAGCTGTTTATGAGTCAATGAATAAGGGCTCTGGCGGTGGATTTGAATTTTAATTAAGAGGTAAAAAATGGAAGAAACTTGTAAAAATGTATATATCACAACACCAATTTATTACGTAAATGACGTGGCACACATAGGTCACGCTTATACTACTATTATCGCAGATATGCTAGCAAGATACTCTAGGCTTACTGGTCATAACACTTACTTTCTAACAGGTACAGATGAGCATGGTCAAAAAATTGCTCAAAGTGCTCAAGCTAGGGGTAAAACACCAAAAGAGTATGCAGATGAAGTATCTGGAAAATTTAAAAAATTATGGGATGACTTTGATATTACTTATGATAAGTTTATTAGAACAACAGATGAACAACACAAATTAGGTGCTCAAAAAGCATTTGAAAAGATGTATGAAAAAGGTGATATATATAAAGGTGAATATGAAGGATTTTATTGTGTATCTTGTGAAACATTTTTTACAGAAAAACAATTAATTGATGAACAATTTTGTCCTGACTGTGGTAAGCCAACTTCAATAGTAAAAGAAGAGAGTTTCTTTTTTAAACTATCAGCTTATGAAGATAAACTACTAAAATGGTATGAAGAGAACGAAGATTGTATTTTACCAAGATCTAAAAAGAATGAAATTATTAATTTTGTAAAAGGTGGCTTAAGAGATCTTTCTATTTCAAGAACATCTTTTGAGTGGGGAGTAAAACTTCCTGATTCTATAAATGAACCAAAACATGTAATGTATGTTTGGCTTGATGCGCTAATTAATTATATTTCAGCACTTGGTTATGGAGGAGATAAAAAAGAGTTTAATTTTTGGCCAGCAAGTATTCATTTAGTTGGAAAAGATATTTTAAGATTTCACTCAATTTATTGGCCAGCATTTTTAATGAGTTTAGAACTTCCTTTACCAAAACACATTGCAGCACATGGTTGGTGGACAAGAGATGGTGAAAAGATGTCTAAATCAAAAGGGAATGTTGTTGATCCAAAAGAAGTAGCTGATGCTTATGGATTAGATGCTTTTAGATATTTTATATTAAGAGAAGTTCCTTTTGGTCAAGATGGTGATTTTTCACAAAAAGCACTAATTGATAGAATTAACTCTGATTTAGGAAATGATTTAGGAAATTTATTAAATAGAATTTCTGGTATGAGTGGAAAATATTTTGATTTCAAAATTGATTCTGCAAATGTAGAAAAATATCATAAAAAAGAGTTAGATGAAGTTAACTCTATTTTAGAAAATGTAGAAGATTTGATTTTCAATATGCAAATCAATAGATATCTTGAAGAGATATGGAAAGTTTTAACAATAGCAAATAAAGCAATTGGTGATTATGAGCCATGGACAAAAATGAAAGAAGGTAAAACAGATGAAGCTATGGCACTTGTAGCATTAATTACAAATATTATGGCAAAATGTGCAATTTTACTTCAATCTGTTATGCCTGAAAAGATTTCTAAGATTGCACAATCTTTGGGAATAAATATAAATACAAAGCTATATAAAGAACTAATAGTAAATAAAGGTTTATTATCAACTACTACAATTACAAAAGTTGAGCAACTTTTTCCAAGAATTGAAGAGCCTATATTAAAAGGTGCTCCTGAAGTTAAAAAAGACAAAAACGAAGTTGAACAAAAAGAAGAAATAGTAGAAGAAGATAATCTAATTACTATTGATAAATTTTTTGAAACAACAATAAAAGTTGGAACAATTGTTGATGCAGTTGAAGTACCAAAATCTAAAAAACTTCTAAAACTACAAGTAGATGTAGGAGAAGAAAAAAATAGACAAGTATTAGCAGGAATAAAAGAGTTTTATAAAGCTGAAGATTTAATTGGAACTCAAGCTTGTGTTGTTGCAAACTTAAAACCTGCAAAACTAATGGGTATGCTAAGTGAAGGTATGCTTTTAGCTGCAAAAGATGAAAATGGTTTATGTCTAATTAGACCTGAGAAAACAAAAATTTCTGGAACTAAAATAAGCTAGTGAAAGTATCATCAATAATCGATATTGTAGATGGAGAGACTCTAAACTCTCCTTCTATTTCATTTATATATAATATTAAACTTGAAGCTTTGAAAGTAAAAGAAGGTGATCTTTTTGTTGCAAAAAATCTAGATGATATAAATTTAGCAATTGAAAATGGCGCTTTTTTAATATTAGTTGATTCAAATGTAAAAGTTACAGATTTTGAGATTGCTTGGATTAAAGTTAATAACTTAGATGAAGCATTAATTAAACTTATAAGATTTAAGCTATCAAATTATGATTTATATGCTTATAATTGCAAAAAAACTATTTTTAATTTTATTCATTGCCTTAAAAATTCTCATAATACACAAATAAAACTTATTAAAAATATTGATGATGCATTGAAGATTTTGGATTATATAGAAGATAAAGATAAACTTATTTTTTGTAATAATAAACTCATGAATAATTTATATCCAAAAAATCAACAAATACCATTTGTAAAAAAAGAAGATATCAAAAATATTATTAAACATACTATTTTTGAAACATCATTTACATACAAAGATATATATTTTCAAAAAATAAAAGTTTCAACACTATATATAGAAGAGTTGCTTTCAGCATGGGAATTTCTAAATGATGAAGTAGATTTTTCAAAGCTAAAAAATTCAACTTTACTTAGACCACTTTTTGTTGATAAATTTATAAATCAAACTGAGTTTGGTAAAAGCAATAAATTTTTAATTGTTCAAGAAGATAGTGATTTTATTGAAGAAGAGATTAATTATTTAAAGACAAATTACAAATTTGGAATAAAACTTTTTATTACAAATAAGTATATAAATAATTTTTTTGCTAAACAAATTATTCTTGAAGATATTTATAAAGTAAAAGATTATTTAAAAGAAAATCAATTTAATGCTGCATATTTGATTGGATATAAATATGAAGACGTTTTTGAAATAATAAATCAAAAGCAAATGCAAACTACACTTGCTTTTTAATATACCATTCCAAAAGATCCTACAACTTTTCCTAAAATATTAATATCATTTGCTTCTAATATTTGTTTTGGATAATCCTTATTATCAGAGATTATATCTAGCTGACCATCTACTCTTTGTTGAATTCTTTTAACAAAAAGTCCGTGAATTGTTGTAAAAGCATATATTCCTTCTCTTCTTGAATCAACTTTTGTTTTATCTAAGAAAATAATATTCCCAGAATTTAATGTAGGCTCCATTGAATCACCAATAACATTTATAGCATCAATATTTTTTAGATTTTCCTGTCCACCAAGCATTCGTATAAAATATTCAGGTACTTCTAATAACTCTAAACTTTCATCATCTTCATAGGCACCACCACCAGCACTAACTCTAATATCTGGATAATATTTTATCCAATATTTATCTGTAGAATCTAATAAAGAGTTAGGATTTTGATTATATAGTAACCAGTTAATTGAAATTCTTTTTTTTGCACAAAAATCAAGAATATTTTGAAAAGGAATTTTTCCTCTATTTTTCATAGTAGCAAAATTTGCTTGACTTAATTCAAGTTCGTTTGCCACATCTTTATCAAAAACCTTTCCTATTTTGCCATCTGCACTAATTACATCTTTTAATTTCTCAACAATTTCACTTACAATCAACATAAAATCACTCCATACATAAATTTTAAATAATTATATTACAATTTGAAATATTTTTCAATAGTTTTAATAAAAAATATTATAATTTGGCATAAAATTTCAAAAAGGATTAAAAATGGGAGAAAAATTTTTAGATTTTACTGATTTTGTAATGGAAATTATATATAAAATTGATATAATTTTATATAAACTTGGAGAAAAAATTCTTTAAATATTAAATTATTGAAAAAAATCCAAAACTTTAGTAAAAAAGTGGTCATTTATAAATTTTAATAAAGCTACTTTAATATAAAATTGTACTTACAAATTACAGTGGTAACCACGGAGAGTAATATGGAAGAAAATATAATAATTGAAGCACTCAAGTTTATGGTTTTAGGGATGGGAGTTGTATTCTCATTTTTAATAATTTTAATTTTTGTGCTTAAAGGGCAAGCTGCCTTAATAAGTAAGTATTTTCCTGAGAAGGAAAAACAACCTGTAAAAAAACCGCAAGCACCTGTTGCTTCTAATTCTACAAAAATAGCTGCTATCGTAGCTGCTGTTCAACATCATGAAAATCTTAAAGGTTAATATAAAATGGCGAAGAAATATATAGATGTCATGGATACTACTTTTAGAGATGGATTTCAATCTGTCTTTGGTGGTAGAGTTCTAATGGAGGATTTCTTTCCAGCTGTTGAAGCTGCGAAAGATGCTGGAATAACTCACTTTGAGTTTGGTGGAGGAGCAAGATTTCAATCTTTATTCTTCTATTTAAGAGAGAATGCTTTTGATATGATGGATAGATTTAGAGAAATAGTCGGTCCTGATGCAAATCTTCAAACTTTAGCAAGAGGAATAAACACAGTTATGCTTGATACAGGTTCAAGGGAGCTTGTTGAAATGCATGCAAAAATGTTTGCAAAACATGGTGTTTCTACTATTAGAAACTTTGATGCATTAAATGATGTTCAAAACTTGGAATATTCTGCTGAATGTATTAAAAAGTATAATTTAAATCATGAAGTAGTTGTAACACTAATGGACTTACCTCCTGGCTGTGTTGGAGCACATGATGTGCCTTTTTATGAAAAAACTTTAAGAAATATTTTAGATAGTAATGTACCTTATGATTCAATTTGTTTCAAAGATGCTTCAGGTACAAGTTCTCCTCAAAAGATTTACGAAACTATTAAAATGGCAAGAAAACTTGTTGGTGATGATACACATATAAGACTTCATACTCATGAAACTGCTGGTGTATCAATAGCTTGTTATTTAGCTGCACTAGAAGCAGGAGCTGATGGTATTGACTTAGCTGCAAGTCCAGTTAGTGGAGGTACATCTCAACCTGATATTTTAACAATGTTACATGCAGTAAAAGGCAAGAATTATGATCTTGGTGGACTTGAGACTGAAAAAGTATTAAAGTATCAAGAAGTTTTAGCTGATTGTTTAAAAGATTACTTTATTCCACCAGAAGCTACTCAAGTATCTCCTTTAATTCCTTTCTCACCAATGCCTGGTGGAGCTTTAACAGCAAATACACAAATGATGAGAGATAATGGAACTTTAGATAAATTCCCAGATGTAATTAAAGCAATGAGAGAAGTTGTAGAAAAAGGTGGATATGGAACATCTGTTACTCCTGTTTCTCAATTTTATTGGCAACAAGCATATGCAAATGTAATGTTTGGACCATGGAAACAAATAGCTCCAGGTTATGGAAAAATGGTACTTGGATATTTTGGAAAAACTCCTACAAAACCAGATGAAGAGGTAGTAAAACTAGCTTCTGAGAAATTAAAACTAGAACCAACTTCTGAAAATCCTTTAGATATAGCAGATAGAGATGAAAAAAAGACTATGGCATATTGGGAAAATAGATTAAATGAAGAAAATATTGAAACTACAGAAGAAAATATTTTTATTGCAGCAGCATGCGATGAAAAAGGGATTGCATTCTTAAAAGGTGATAGTCCTTTAAGTGTAAGAAAAAATGAAAAAGTTTGTAAACAAGGGGAAAGTAAAAATATGAATAATGCTAGTGGAAACTACACTGTAGTAGTAGATGGACAAAAGTTTAATGTAACAGTTGCAGAAGGTGATGCCAATATTCAAATTACTCCAGCAGAAACATCAAAAAAAGAAACTGTAGAAACTTCTACAGAAAATCAACAAGAAGTTCCAGCTGCAGTTAATGGTAATGTTTGGAAGATTCTAGTTAAAGAAGGTGAAAAAGTTGAAAAAGATCAAAAACTAATGATTTTAGAAGCTATGAAAATGGAAATTGATATTACTGCGCCACAAGCAGGTACAGTTTCAAAAATATTAGTATCTCAAAATGAAGCAGTTGATGAGGGACAATCTTTAGCTATTATTAGCTAATAAATGGAGTAATGATGAAGAAAAATCTAATTATATCAATTTTTGTTTTTTTGATGAGTATCTGCAGTGTTAATACACTTGCAGCTACTACAAGTCATGAAACTACACAAACTGAAGAAACAGAATATGAATCAAGAACTTTACCAGAATTAATTAAGTCATTTTATCATACTACAGGACTTAATGCTATTGTTAATCCAAAAGAGGGAGTAAAAGATTCTCATGGAGAAGACATGACTCTTTTTGCTCAAAGCTTTGGTAGAGTACTTATGATTATTATTTGTTTTGTACTATTTTATTTAGCAATAAAAAAAGGATTTGAACCCTTACTTTTAATTCCAATTGGTTTTGGTGGAATATTAGCTAATATACCCATTGCAAATATTGCCGGTGATCATGGTATGCTTGGTATTATTTACAATATGGGTATTGCAAATGAATTTTTCCCTTTATTGATATTTATGGGTGTTGGGGCAATGACTGACTTTGGTCCTCTTCTTGCAAATCCTAAAACTGCACTATTAGGTGGAGCAGCGCAATTTGGTATATTTGGTTCTTTAGTTGGTGCAGTTGTACTTTCACAATATGTTCCTGGAATTGAGTTTAGTTTACAACAAGCTGCTGCTATTTCTATTATTGGTGGAGCAGATGGACCAACATCTATTTTTATAGCTTCTGCACTAGCTCCTGAATTATTAGGTGCAATTGCAGTTGCTGCATATTCATATATGGCACTAGTTCCAGTTATTCAACCTCCAATTATGAGAGCACTTACAACTGATGCAGAAAGAAAAATAAAAATGAGATCAATGAGAAAAGTTTCTAAACTTGAAAAAATTGTTTTTCCTATTGTTGTTTTAGTGCTTACTTTACTGATTTTACCGGATGCTTCACCACTAATTGGTGCACTTTGTTTTGGTAATTTTGCAAAAGAATCAGGAGTTGTTGAGAGACTTTCTGATACAATGCAAAACGCATTAATTAACATAGTTACAATTTTTTTAGGACTAGGAGTTGGTTCAAAACTTGCTGCTGAACAATTTTTAGTTGCTGAGACTATGGGAATTATGGTAATTGGACTAGTTGCATTTGCTGCGGGTACTGCTGCAGGGCTTATTATGGCTAAGATTATGAATAAAGTTAGTTCAAAAGACAATCAAATAAACCCATTAATTGGTGCAGCTGGAGTATCAGCCGTTCCAATGGCTGCAAGAGTTGTAAGTAAAGAAGGACAAAAATATGACCCTTCAAATATTATGCTTATGCATGCAATGGGTCCAAATGTTGCTGGAGTTATAGGTTCTGCCGTAGCTGCTGGTGTACTTTTATCGATTTTTAAATAATAATATAATAATAAATAGTAGGAAAGAAGTATAAATGCCTGATATAGAAAACTCACTTGGACTTGAGAATGTAGGGAAAGTCTATAGAAATCTTGATATAGACACCCTAATAAAACACGCTGTAGATAATGAAGGTGCTAAAGTTTCATCAACTGGTGCACTAATGATTGATACTGGTATCTTTACAGGAAGAAGCCCTAAAGATAAATTTTTTGTAAATCAAGACCCATCAAATAAATATATTTCTTGGGGTGATATAAATCAAGCTGTTACAAAAGATGTTTATGAGGATTTATTAACAAATTCTAAAAAACAGTTAAGTAATAAAGATTTATATGTAACAGATGTTTATTGTGGTGCTAGTTTAGATAGTAGAAAATCTGTTAGATTTATTACAGAAGTTGCTTGGCAAGCTCATTTTATTCAAAATATGTTTATTGTTCCACAAACAAAAGAAGAATTAGATAATTTTAAACCTGAGTTTACAATATATAATTCTTGTAAAACAATTGATAAATCTTATGTTAGTCATAACTTACACTCTGAGGTTTATGTAGTATTTAATGTAGAAGAAAACTGTGCAATCATCGGTGGTACTTGGTATGCAGGTGAAATGAAAAAAGGTGTTTTTTCTATGATGAACTATTGGCTTCCTTTAGAGGGAAAATTATCTATGCATTGTTCTGCAAATATTGGAAAAGATGGTGATACTGCCCTATTCTTTGGTCTTTCAGGAACTGGAAAAACTACATTATCAACTGACCCAAACAGAGCTTTAATTGGTGATGATGAACATGGCTGGGATGATAATGGAATTTTCAACTTTGAGGGTGGTTGTTATGCAAAAGTAATTAATCTTGATGAAAAATCTGAACCTGAAATTTTTGGTGCTATTAAAAAAGGTGCTATTTTAGAAAATGTAATATATGACGAAAATGGTGTTGTTGATTATACAGATGGTAGTAAAACAGAAAATACAAGAGTTTCTTATCCTTTAGAGCATATAGAAAACCATACTCCTGATATGAAAGGTGGACATCCACAAAATATCATTTTCTTATGTGCTGATGCATTTGGCATTTTACCTCCTGTTTCAAAACTTACAAGAGATCAAGCTATGTATTACTTTTTAAGTGGTTATACTGCAAAAGTAGCAGGAACAGAAAGAGGTATTACTGAGCCTGTTGCTACTTTCTCATCTTGTTTTGGTGAAGCATTTTTACCATTAAATCCTACTGTATATGCTGAACTTCTAGGTAAAAAAATCGACAAACACAATGTAAATGTCTTTTTAGTAAATACTGGATGGACTGGTGGTCCTTATGGCATTGGTTCAAGAATGAGTATTAAAAATACTAGAGCTTGTATAAATGCAATTTTAGATGGTTCAATTAACTCTTCTGAATTTGAAATGCTTCCATATTTTAATTTGTCAATTCCTAAAACTTTAAGTGGGGTAGATACAGAAGTATTAAATCCAAGAAATACATGGGAAGATAAAGAAGCATATGATGAAACAGCAAAAAAACTTGCAGGAATGTATATAGAAAACTTTAAAAAATATCTTACATTAGAGAGTGAATTTGACTTCACTGCTGCTGGTCCACAACTTTAATTATAAGTAAAAGAAGTAGATAAAACTACTTCTTTTATATAAAAACTAGTTAGAATCTATTTTAACTAACCTTCTATTTGTATCTCTTCACAAATTTCTAATCCAAAACCTTGAAGTCCAACAAATGAATGTTTACCTCCACTTGTCATAAGTTTTATCTTTTTAATATTTAAACTATTTAAAATTTGTGCTCCAATACCATAATCTTTTTGTGATTCTTTATTTGTTCTTTTATCACTTAAAAAGATAAGTATTCCACCTTTTGCTTGTAAAAAATTAATTGTTTTAAGTAATGAGTGTATTTTCTCACCATTTAAAAACAGTTCTATATCAGGGATAATTGTATGAAACTTTACATGAGATATATCATTTAATTCTTTAAAAATAATTGCTGTATGAATATTTTCTAAATGGTCTTTAAACTCTTTTTTAATTGCTTTTGAACCAAAAAAATCAATCTCTTCACTAGAGATTTCTTCTACAAGTTTTTCATGAGATAATCTATACTCTACTAAATCTGAAATATAAATTTGTTTTAACTTATGTTTTTGTGCAAAAATATCTAAATCATCTCTTCTTGCCATTGTTCCATCATCTTTCATGATTTCACAAATAACAGCTTCACCATTAAAACCTGCTAGTTTACATAAATCAACACTTCCCTCTGTATGTCCAGTTCTAACTAAAACTCCACCATCTTTTGCAATCAATGGAAAAATATGCCCAGGTCTTACAAGCTCTTGTGGTTTTGAAACAGGATTAGCTAAAATCTTAATAGTATCATCTCTTTCTCCTGCACTAATACCAGTTGCTGCATCAACTGCATCAACAGAAACAGTAAATGCAGTTTCATAAGATGAAGTATTTGACTCAACCATTGGATTTAAATTTAATTTATTAGCTGTCTCTTTTGTTACAGATACGCAGATTAAACCTTTTGCATTTGATGCCATAAAGTTTACTTTATCTGCTGTACTTAAAGCTGCTGCATAAACTAAATCACCTTCATTTTCTCTATCTTCATCATCTAACATGATGACCATATTTCCTTTTTTTATTTCTTCAATCGCTTCTTTTACTCTTTTTATAGCTGACATAATAACTCTTTTTTATATAAATTTCCCTAATATTATATCAAAAAATTCAAAAAAAACCATAAAAATGCTTGACAATTTATTTTTTTTTGACTATAATTTCAGGACTTAAAATTTGGGGTATCGCCAAGTGGTAAGGCAACGGCTTTTGGTGCCGTCATTCGTAGGTTCGAATCCTACTACCCCATCCACTTTTAAGACGCGGAATAGAGCAGTCAGGTAGCTCGTCGGGCTCATAACCCGAAGGTCACAAGTTCAAATCTTGTTTCCGCAACCAATCACAATTTTAAATATGTCAAGGTAGCTCAGCTGGCTAGAGCGCTGGTCTCATAAGCCGGAGGTCGAGAGTTCAAGTCTCTCTCTTGACACCATATTAAAATTCATAATTAAAAATTTAAGTTTAATTTAAATTTATTTTTATATAATTCCGCCTGTAATTTTAACACATATTAAAATTATTATTTTGCTGGTGTAGCTCAGTTGGCTAGAGCAGCTGATTTGTAATCAGCAGGTCGTAGGTTCGACTCCTATCACCAGCTCCACTATTATTGGGGTATCGCCAAGTGGTAAGGCAACGGCTTTTGGTGCCGTCATTCGTAGGTTCGAATCCTACTACCCCATCCACTTTTATAGTAGTAAATTATTATATTTTCTGCAATGGTAAGATAAAATTTCATTCAATTATTCATACATTTATATATTATACATTTAAATTCAAACAATTATTCATATTAAATTTTATCTTATCAATTATTTCATCTTAGGAACATTGTTCTCCTTTATAAATTGTAATCATTCAACAATAAACCTACAATAATAATTTTTGTTCCTTTGATGAAATTTTTATTAAAAGAAACTATTCTGTAGCTTCATGAATTGTTTCTTTTGTTTTATTATAAACTTTAGAACTTCCATCTTTAGTTGCTTCCCAAGCATCATTACTATCTTTTTTAATACCTTTCCAAGTAGCACATCCATTAAAAACAAAAATAAGTGCTACAGATAAAAATACTCTTTTCACTTTAATCCTTTATTTTAATAATTAAACACAAATGATAGTAGTAGTGTAGTTTTTAACTCCTTAGAGTATTGTAAAAAGCAAGAAGGGTACTTCTTACTTTTTATAAGATTATATAGTAATCTCTTTAATGTCAGCAATATTTTTAAAAGCTTGATATACTAAGCCTATTAAATTTTTTCTATTTGTTTTTATATCTTCATTTTCATGGTTAACAAATACATTATCAAAGAAATTATCCAATTGAGATTTTAAAGCAAATAACTCATCTAATTGCACTTCATAATCATCAAATTTTTTTGATGTTACTGCTTTATATGCTTCATATAACTCTTTTTCTTCATTATCTTCTAATAAAGCATCTTTTACTTCTAATTTTTTATCTACGTCTATATCTTTTATTATATTAGCAACTCTTTTAAATGTTGTAGATATCTCTTTAAAATCATCACTTTGAACAATTGGATTTAATGCACAAAGTTTTAAAGATATCTTATATATATCTTTTTCACCACTTCCTAAAACTGCTTTTAAAACAGATGGGTTTACTTCAAATATTTTAAATAATCTTTCATTAAAAAAATCTAGAAGTTGTGATTTATCTAAGCCTTTATAATTATTTGCTAAATTAGTTATAATTTTATCTAAATTAATTGATAGTTTATGTTCCATTGCAATTTTTACTATACCTGCTGCTGCTCGTCTTAATCCAAATGGATCTTTTGAACCAGTTGGAATTTTACCTACACTAAACAATCCCATTAAGTTATCAAGCTTATATGATAATGCAACAATTGCAGAAAATTTACTTGATGGTAGGTTTGAGTCTTCTCCATCTGGTAAATATTGCTCTTTTAATGCCATACAAACTAAATCATCTTCATTTGCAATTTTTGCATAATAATAACCCATTAGTCCTTGTAACTCAGTAAATTCATAAACCATTTCAGACATCAAATCAGCTTTACTTAACATAACTGCTTTTTCAAGTAATTTTTTATTTGTTTCATTGAATTCATTTGCTAAATATAAAGCTATTTTTGCTTCTCTTTCACATTTTTCATACATAGAACCAAGACCTTCAACAAATACAAGATTCTTTAATCCTTCATTATTTAAGCCATTTGCAATATCATTTTTGTAAAAAAACATTGCATCTGATAATCTTGGTCTTAGTACTTTTTCATTTCCAGCAACAATTGCACTAAAGTCATCTGTTTTTGAATTTGATACTACAATAAAGTTATTTGATAATTTTCCATCTTTATAAACTGCAAAATATCTTTGATGCTCTTTCATAGATGTAACAATAACTTCTTCAGGTAACTCTAAAAACTCTTCATCAAACTTTCCAATAAGTGCTGTGGGATATTCAGTAATTGCAACGATTTCTTCTAATAAATCTTCATCGATGTCAATTTTCACATCATTTGAAACTTCAATCTTTTTCATTTGCTCTAAGATTATTTTTCTTCTTTCATCTGGATATAATATAACTCCATTTTTATCTAACTTACAGAAATAATCTCCTGCAAAATCATAAGTAAATGGCTCATATGAAACCATTCTATGGGCAAATGAGAAATTAGATGATTTTACTCCAAATAACTCTGCTTCAACAATTTTATTTTCTAAAAGAATAGATAAACTTCTAATAGGTCTTATAAAACTATCAGTTCTACTTCCCCATCTCATTGATTTACCAAAATTTAAAGAGTTAATAAATTCATTTACCATTTCATTTAATAAAGTAACACTTTGTTTTCCTGGCACTTCTTGTTTAAAGTATAAAACAGGACCTTTTCCTTTATCAATTTGCTCTAAATCTTCAACTTCAACACCACATTTTTTAGCAAAACCAATTGCTGCATTTGTTGGTTTATTATCTTTATAAGCAATTTTAATAGGAGCACCAAACTGCTCTACTACACTATTAGCTTGAGAAACAGGAAATTCTCTATGCCATAAAACCAATCTTCTTGGTGTATAAAAGAAATCAAAACCACATAATAATTTATTTTTTTCTAATATATCACTCCATTTTTTTTCAATATTTGCTAACTCTTTTAAAAATGGAATTGCTGGTAATTCTTCAACACCAATCTCAATCAATAATGGTTTATTCATCTATCTTGTCCTTCTTTCTTTTCTCTTTTTCCTCGAGTTTATTTTTATGTTTTTTGATTTCAACTCGTTACCCGTTACCGTCATCCAACTTAACCTTAATTTAAATTTCTTTGTAAAGTTGAATGACTATAGTTACTCAATCTTTAGCTTTAAATAAGTGCTCTCTCCATCTTTAACCTGTATCTCTAACTCCTCTGAACTCTCCCATGAGACCAGTTTAACTCTATATATGCCACTAGGTAACCCTATAAAGTTAACCTCTCCATTGATTGTATAAGCAAAATCCAGACGTTGTTCATACTTTGCTGAATAAAGACCTACATAAACATCATCTAATAAATCCCCTTGATTATCATAGGTAATTATCTTTAAATCTCCCTGCCCCTCACATCCCACTAGAATAGTCATCAAAAGTAATATAATCATAATCAAAAATACTCTTTTAT
>NZ_JBSRRO010000016.1:0-50973 GCF_055140965.1 Malaciobacter sp. | reverse complement strand
ATTCTAAAAGGGCATAAGTTACTAAGAAAGTCAACTATTGAAGCTATAAAAAAAGCTTCCAAGAACTTTCCAAAAGTTCCTAAAAGCTTAATTATTATCTTTTCATTTGCAAATAAAACATAAAAACCAACAGTTATACCAATATAAATAAATAGTGTTATAAAAAAAGAGCTAATATATCTTTTCATCTTTTTGTTACTATTGATATATTTTGAAAATCATTGCTTTTTAATATATCAAGAACTTGAACAAAACTATCAAATCTTGAGTTTTTGTCACTTTTTATATAAACTTGTGTATTTTTTTTGAATTTTAAAATATGATTTTTCATATCTTTAGAATTTACAAGATTATTATTACAAAAAAACTCTCCTTTTTTATTTATAACAATGACTAGCTTTTTATCTATTTTTAAATTATTAGTACTCTTTGCACTTGGTAAAGATACAGGAATAAGACCTTTTGTGATAAAAGTTGAAGTCATAAGAACTATTGTTAAAAGTACTAATAATACATCAATAAAGGGTAATACATTTATGCTATCAAATTTCTTTAATTTCATATTTACTTTCCAGTACTTCTGCATATCTACTTAAAATATTATAAAATATCATTGAAACTATTGCTACTACTAAACCAACTGCTGTTGCTTTAAGTGCAAGAGCCAATGAAGACATGATTTTTGTAGCTTCAATATTTGAACCACTCATAGTCATAAAAGTAAGCATAATAGCTAACACAGTTCCAAGAAGCCCAATATAAACAGAGTTTGAAGCAATAGTTCCTATAATTGTCAAGTGTCTTGTAAGAGCAATTTCTAAGGCTTTTTTATTTTTATATATATTTACATCAAGTTTCTTATAAAAAATAACTCTTTCAATAAAAAACCAAACAGAAATAAAACTCATAAAAATTAATAATGCTATAACACCATAATCTATCAAGTGTTTTAATACTTCAATATTCATAATTCACCTAAATTAAATTTTATAAATTTTAATTTAAATGTGTTAAATAAATGTTAATTAAAAATTAATATTCTATGGAACTTTTTAGAAAATATTTTTTAAATTTAATTCAAACCTTGAACCATCTTCTAAAGGAATAATATTTATTGCTATTTTATTTTTATCACAAAACTCTTTTACTATACTAAGTCCTAAGCCAAAACCTTTTTTTGAACTATCTTCTTGAAAGAAAGTATCAAATACATCAAAAAGATATTTTGTATCTATTGTATTTCCACTATTTTCTATAAATAAAATAGTATTCTCTTTTAATCCTATTTTTACATATCCATCTGTTTTATTATATTTTATGGCATTTGATAAAAGGTTATCAATTACTTTACAAAAACCATTTTTATCAGTTTTTATTAAAAGATCTTTATCAATACAGTTTTCTATTTTTATATCTTTTTTTATATCTTCAAACTTATCAATTGAATTATTTACTATTTCATATAAAAAGAGTGTATCTTTATCAACATTGTCAATCTCTTTTTTTATACTATACTCCATATCCTCATATAACTTTAATAAATCACTTGAAGCTTTTTTTATTCTTTCTAATCTTTTTAAAGCTTTTTCATCTGTTATTTTTCTTTCAAGCATTTGAGTATTTAGCATTATTGTAGAAACAGGTATATTTAACTCATGCAAAGTCTTTTTTACCGTTTTTTGTAAGTTTTCATCACTTTTAAAAAGTGGTTCAAGAATAGATTTACTTAAAGCCAAAAAAAGAACTAGAGAACACACAAGTAGAGGTAAAACTATAATTATAAAATTATCTTTATTTAAGCCAAAATAACTGATCAAAATATAGTTCATAAATAGAGTCAAAATAGTTGTAAATGTAAATACAATTGAGATTGAAATTAAAAAATCTTTTGTCTTAGAATTCAATTTTATATCCTATACCTTTTATATTAGTGATTTTCTCTTTTCCTAAAATCTTTTTTAGATTGTTTATATAGACTCTAATTGATCCCTCGCTATACTCTTCACTAACGCTCCAAAGCCTAGAAATAATCATCTCTTTTGAAACAATTGAATCACGGTTTTCCAAAAATAATTCAAGTAATGAAACTATTTTTATGGGAAGATTTAAGTCTTTTCCCTCTTTATAAACTCGTCTTAAAATAGGATCAAAAGTTAACTCATCAAAAAGCTCAAGCTCTTTTACTTGCTTTCCACATCTTTTAAGTACAGATTTAATTCTAAGTAATAGCTCATCTAAATCAACTGGCTTTTTTAAATAATCATCACAACCATTTAAAAACCCCTCTTCTAAAGTCTGCTTATCTTTATATGAAGTAAGAAAAATTGTAGCAGTTGTATCTCCGCTTCCCCTTAACTCTTTTAATAAATCTAAACCATTTATTAAAGGAACATTAATATCAAGTAAATATAAATCATAATTACTTTTAAAATTTAGCTCCAAAGCCTCTTGTCCATCATATGCAATATCTACTTCAAACTTTTCTTCTTCTAAAAAATCTTCTAATGTTTGAGCAAAAAGCTCATCGTCTTCTAATACTAATATTTTATTCATGATTACTTTCTTTATTTAAAATCTGTAAAATTTTATCTAAACAAGCCTTATTTAATAAAAAATCTTGTTATAATATATAACTAAACTATATTATGTAGGATTTTTTATGGTTAAAAACTTGGCAATTGCATTAGGATTCTTGATTACAGCATATTTTATCTCGTCATCTGAGAATCTAAAAATAATCTTGAGTGGTATTGCAATTTTTTTAATTGGTATGTATTTTATGGAAAATGGTTTTAAACTATTTTCAGGTGGTGCTTTAGAAAATATTCTAAAAAGATTTACCAACAATCTTTTTAAAGCTATAACAACTGGTTTTTTAGCCACTTCCATTGTCCAAAGCTCTTCTTTAATTACAGTAATTGTAATATCGTTTTTATCAGTTGAATTATTAACTTTAGCACAAGGTATTGGTATTGTATTTGGTTCAAACTTAGGTAGTACGACAACAGCTTGGATAGTATCAAGTTTAGGATTAAAAATAAAAATCTCAGCTTATGCTATGCCTATGTTAATCTTTGGTGTAGTACTTAGATTTTTTAAAAACAATACATACAAAGGCTTGGGAAATGTACTGTTAGGTTTAGGATTTATCTTTTTGGGTATTTCTTATATGAAAGATGGATTTGATACCTTAAAAGATTCAATTGATTTAGCCCAGTTTGCATTGCCTGGAATAAAAGGAATTATTCTTTATATCCTAATTGGTGCAGTTGCAACTATTGTTATCCAATCAAGTAGTGCTACAATGGCCATAATAATAACAGCATTAAGTGCAGGAAATATAATTTATATAAATGCTCTAGCTTTGGCAATTGGAGCAAATATTGGGACAACAGTAACAGCAATAATTGGCTCATTTGCTTCAAATGAAAACGGAAAGCGCTTAGCTTTTGCCCATCTTATATTCAATGTAATTACAGCTTTAGTTGCTGTAATTTTTATATATTCATTAAGAGATTTTGTAGATTATCTAGCTCCTTTATTTGGAATTGATGCGGAAAATTACAGTATGAAACTTGCACTATTTCATACTATTTTTAATCTATTAGGAATAATCATAGTTGCTCCTTTTATAAATATAATTGTAAATTTAGCAAAAAAAACTATTAAGAAAAAAGTTGCCAAAAGCTCAAAACCAAAATATCTATTAAAATCAAATATAGAAATTCCAAATAGTTCATTACTCTCACTTAAAAAAGAGTGCATAAACCTTTATGAAAATTGTCAAAGAGCAATGCTTCATGCCCTTAATTTACATACAACAGAATTAAAAACAAAAGAGGATTTGCAAAGACAACTAACAAATGAACCAAGAAAATCAAATACAAATATTGATGAGATTTATCAAACAAATCTAAAATTATTATATAACGAAATTATTAAATACTCTTCTTTTGCACAAGAACACATGACAAGTCCACAACAAAAAATTGCAGGCAATTTCAAAAAGAGTGCAACAAGACTAATTGAAGTACTTAAAGACACAAGAGATATTCAAAAAAATCTAGACTTTTACTTAAAAAGTAAAAATGAGTATATTAAAAAAGAGTATAATAATCTAAGAGAAGAATTAGGAAGTCTTTTTATTGATATAAATAACTTAAACAACGAAAATTTAAGTGAACTTGACAAAATAACTCAAATTGAAGTTATAAAAAGTACCCTAAACAAAAATGACTTATCAAATAGTGAAGTAATTGATGATCTAATTAGAACACAAAAGATTAAAGCATCAATGGCAACATCACTTATAAATGATAGTGCAACAGTTTACTCAATACAAAAAAAGTTAGTAGAAGTTGCGATGATTTTATTCATTGAAGATGAATTACTAAAAGAGATAGGAGAAGAGAATAATGCCCCTAAATGAACTAATAAAAAAAGTAAAAAAATACTTGAAACAAACAGAAGAAAATAAAGATATCAAAAAAAATAAAATATTGAAAGTCTTAGAAGAGTTATATGTAAAAAAAGCTAAATTAAAAAAACAAAAGAAAAAAACTTCAAATAAAAGTGATAAAAAACAGCTTCAAAATAAACTTGAAGCTGTAAATCAGCTAATCAAAAAAAGCAAAAAACTTATTTGAAGTTAGCAAAGTTTTGTCTTAAAGCCTCATAAGCTACAATAGATACAGAGTTAGCAATATTTAGACTTCTTGCGTTATTTGCCATAGGAATTGTAATACATCCTTGCTCATTTTTAGTTAAAAAACTCTCAGGAAGTCCAGCATCTTCTCTACCAAAATAAAAAAAATCGCCTTCTTTAAATTTTTGTTCAAAATAGACTTGTTTAGTTTTTGTTGTAGCAAAAAAATGTCTATCGCTCATAGGATATTTTTTCCAAAACTCTTCAATGTTTTCATACTCAAAAACTTCTAAATCATACCAATAATCAAGCCCTGCTCTTCTTACTTGTTTTTCATTTATTTCACCAAAACCATAAGGTTTTATTAGATGAAGTTTACAATTAAGTGCAAAAGCAAGTCTTCCTATTGTTCCTACATTTCCTGGAATTCTTGGTTCGTGAAGTACTATATTAAACATTTTATAAAATCACCGTTTTATTTTTATATACAAATACCTTATCATCAAGTAAAAGTTGAAAAGCATTATATAAAACAATCTTTTCAACATTTCTTCCTGCATTTCTCATCTCTTGCCAAGAGTAACTATGATCAACCCTTACAACATCTTGAAAGATAATTGGACCTTCATCCAAATCATCAGTAACATAATGCGCAGTTGCTCCTATGATCTTAACACCTCTTTCATAGGCTTGTTTGTATGGATTTGCACCAATAAATGCAGGTAAAAATGAGTGATGAATATTTAGAACTCTTTTTGGATAGGTATTAACAAATTTTGAAGTTAAAATTCTCATATATTTTGCCAATACAATAAGCTCTGGTTCAAATTCATTGATTTTTTCAATCATCTTATCTTCATGCTCTTCTCTACTTAAACCCTCTGCACTTATACAATAAAATGGAATATCAAATTTTTCTACTAAATCTCTTAAATGCTCATGATTTGCAATGACAGCTTTTATATTTGCATTTAATTCGCCATCAAAATATCTAATTAATAAATCACCTAAAACATGAGACTCTTTTGTTGCTAATATCACAACATCTTTATTTTCTTTTTCATTTAATTTTATTGTAGAGTTTAAAGGAAGAACTTCTTTTAACTCTTTTAGAAGTATGTCTTTTTTTATATCACCTGTTATAACTGTTCGCATAAAAAATTTTAGTGTATCTGGATCAACGTATTCTGAATTTTGTTCTATATTTAAGTTATTTGCGTAAAGAACTTTTGAAATATTATAAACAAGTCCTTTATCATCTGTAGTATCAATTAAAAGTATGTACTCTTTCATCATTATCCTAGTATTATTCTCATTAAGTTTAAAACGAGAATAATACCATTTTATTGATTAATAGATAATTGAAATTATACCAATGCAGCCAAATTTTTTCTATAAGCTTCTAAATCAAACTCTTTAACTCTAGCAACACCTGTTTCAACTGCTGCATTTGCCACAGCACTTGAAACTTCTACCATAAGTCTTTTATCAAATGGAATTGGAATAATATACTCTCTTCCATAAACTAAATCACCAAATGCCTCTTTTAATTCATCTGTTAAAGGCTGTTTAGCTAAATCTGCAATTGCTTTTGCAGCAGCAATTTTCATAGTCATATTAATTTTTCTAGTTTTTACGTCTAGCGCTCCTCTAAAGATAAAAGGAAAACCTAAAACATTATTTACTTGATTAGGAAAATCACTTCTTCCTGTTCCAATAATAGCTTTTGGTCTTACTTCTTTTACTTCTTCTGGAAATAATTCAGGAGTAGGATTTGCAAGTGTAAAAATAATTGGTTCTTCACTCATAAGTGCAATATGTTTTTTTGTAAATGTCCCAGGTCTTGATAGTCCAAGAACCATATCAGCATCAGTAAATGCTTCTTCTAAAGTCAAAGGTTCATCAATCATAAAATCTTTTTTATATTTATTTAAATCTTTTCTACCTTTGTGAATAACCCCTTTAGAATCACACATAATTAAATTTTTTACACCTAATTCTTTATACATAGTAGAACAAGCAATAGCTGAAGCTCCTGCACCAACAACTACAATTTTGATATCTTCAATAGCTTTATTCATCATTTCACTAGCATTTAAAAGTGCAGAACTTGTAATAATTGCAGTTCCATGTTGGTCATCATGCATAACTGGAATATTTAATTCATCTACTAATCTTTTTTCAATCTCAAAACATTCAGGTGCTTTAATATCTTCAAGATTAATACCACCAAATGTAGGAGAAATTGCTTTTACGGCTTCACAAAACTTATCTACATCTGTGGCATCTACTTCAATATCAAACGAATCAACAGCAGCAAATTTTTTAAATAATACAGCTTTACCTTCCATTACAGGTTTTGATGCAAGTGCCCCAATATCACCTAAACCTAGTACAGCTGTACCATTTGAAACTACTGCTACAAGATTACTTTTTGCAGTATATTCATATGCTAACTTTGGATCTCTTTTAATCTCTTCACAAGGAAATGCAACACCTGGTGAATATGCAAGGGATAAATCTCTTTGAGTATTTAATTGTGTTGTTGTTGCAATTGCAACTTTTCCTGGATTTGGGCTTTTATGATATTCTAAAGCCTCTTCTTTTGTAACTTTAACGCTCATCTCTAACCTTTCTCAGTGTAATTTGAAGCGCAATTGTAACAAATCGAAACTTAATTTTATTAATATTTTATGAAAAATCTCTATTTTTTATATACTTAAGCTCATTTTTAGCTATTATTTACATAATTATTACATATAATTTTGCTTGATAATAATCATTAGATATTATTTTAATTCTATAACTCCTGCAAATCTTCCAGTACTACTTGAAACCCTATATGAAAAGTAACTATTATCAGTACATTTTGTACAATGAGTTGAAATCTCTATATCTTTTATACCCACTTTTTCTAACTGTTGTTTATTTATTCCTTGCAAATTAATATTTCTATTATTTACAAACTCTTTTCCAAAAGAGGTTTTTACAATATTTGCCAACTCTTGACTTACTTCATAACAACATTTTTGAATAGATGGACCTAAAATTGCTTTTATATTTTTTGCTTCGCAGCCAAACTCTTTTATCATTTTTTTAGCAGTTTTTTCACTAATATTTAAAAAAGTTGAGTTCCTGCCTGCATGAATAGCCGCGATTACACCTTTTTCTTTATCATATAAAAGTACAGGTATACAATCAGCAACCATGAGTAATAAAGGAATATTTTTTTCATTTGTTATCAAAGCATCACAATTATCAAGTAAAAAATCACTGTTTTTATCTACTATTTTAATAGTATCTTTATGAACTTGATTCATATATCTTAAGTTTTTTATTGTAAAGCCATATTTTGCTAAAGCTTGTCTATTTTTATCTACATTTACTTTTTTATCGTTCACATGATAAGCAAGATTACCATCTTTTTTATTTGTAAAAAATTTTAAAACTTCCATAAATACTCTCCTTTAAAGGAATTATTTAATTGTAACTTTTTTCATTTAATTTTATATTATAATATTTTAGATAAAATCACGACTTCATAAAGGTAAATAATGTCGGAAAATATAACAAACAACACAAAAGCATATGCGATTTTTGGTAATCCTGTAGAACACTCTAAATCACCTCAAATGCATAATAGCGCTTTTGAGCATTTAAGTATTGATGCAGTTTATAAAAAACATCATTTAAAAGATGGTAAAAAATTAAAAAATGAATTTTTAAACAATTTATACAGTGGTGCTAATATTACAGTTCCTCATAAAGAACAAGCTTTTAAACAAGCAGATGAAGTTATAGGAATAGCAAATGAAATTGAAGCTGTAAACACTTATATCAAAAAAGATGATAAAGTTATTGCTTATAATACAGATGCACCAGGTTTTCTAAAAGCAATTGAAAGCTTTGGAGATATTAAAAAAGTTTTAGTATTAGGAGCTGGAGGAACTGCAAAAGCAATTGCACTTGCACTACAGCAAAAAGATATAGAAGTAACAGTCGTAAATAGAAGTGATTCAAAACTTGACTTTTTTAAACAAAAAAATATCAAATGTTTTACATGGAAAGATTTTAGACTTGATTATTTTGATTTAGTAGTTAACTCAACAAGTGCAGGATTAAAAGATGATGAACTTCCTATGAGTAAACCACAATTAGAGAATGTATTTTTAAATTCAAGCTACGCTTTTGACTGTGTATATGGAAAAGAAACACCATTTTTAGCACTAGCAAAAAAAGAGGGTCTAAAAACAAAAGACGGCGAAGATATGCTTTTATATCAAGGCTTACTTGCATTTGAACTTTTTACAGATGCTAAAGCCGATGATTCGGTAGTTGAAGCGATGAGAAAAGGATTAAGAGGAGAATAAAAACCCTCTTTTTTCTAACTTATAGCTACCAATATATAGAAAATAGTAGCTTTATAAAACTACTTTTTCATATAAATATCTTTTTCTTTTTCGAAATATTCTTCAAAAAAGTATATGTAATCTTCCAATAATAGATTGAATTCAGTATTACCACTTCTAAATTTTTTAAACTTAAAATTCTCAAATTGTTCTTCATATGTTTTAAAAGCAAGAATAACTCTTATCATCTCTTGCATATTATTTGCAAAGAATATATTCTTTTTATATTTTATATAGTCAGATTTGAGATAAGTTTTTAAATACTTTAAATATGTTTTTTCAGAAACACTACAGTTCTTAGGTAAAGTCTTATTTATAATTCTAAGTTGTTCTGAAACTGGATACAAATGATTTAAAAGTAATATTATAGAATCACTAATACTAGATAAAAGTTCTTCTTTAGGCTTTTTCTTATTTCTTTTTTGTTGCATAATTACCTTCCTTGAAAATAAAAAACTAAGTAGCAAAATATTATAAATTTTTAGAAGATAAATAAAGGGTATTTTTTATGAAATAAAATATAGCCTTAAAAGTAATAGAAAAAAAGAGTAAGCGAGTTTGCCAAATGTGGTCACAAATTTCTACCGCAATTTATACCCAACTTGACACCTCTTTTTGCACCCAAATTATCACCGTAATTTATACCGCAATATTTTACAGAGATTTTAAAAACCTAAACATTGGTTTTTAATAATTTTTGTTAATAAAAAGAGTTAATTTGAGGTTTAATTTTAATAAATTATTTAAAGTAATTTTTGTTATTCAAAAAGTCCTAAGGGTTTGAGAGAATCTATAAATTCTACTTCTTGAACACTTTTTGGAACAAATTATATCTTTAAATAAAGGTTATGAAACCAATATGATATTTTTTAATTTTATTCATTTAGTAACTTAACGTTTGAATAGAGCGGATAAGTTGCCGTAAGGTAACTTTATTAATGTCGTGGTATCATACAATATCATCATAAAAGATTGCATCTAGCATAGCCACTCTGTTATGCCATAGTTCTTTTTCAATTTTATCATTTGGTTTTTTGCTATCAAACCAGTCTGATTTATGTATTCTTTCTATAATTTCATCCCAATATCTATCATACTCATGTCTTTTAATTTCTTTTTTAATGCCAAAATCTTTGTACAGTAATTGCGCATTTGCTTTAGTCAAACAAAAAAATACATCTGGTCTTTTCATTGCTAATATTCTGCTGACCGTTGCTACACCATATCCCCATCCACGATTTTTATCTGTAAAAATATTGATAAAATCATAATATTTTTCTCTTGAAATAACTCCACTCAAGGGAATGTATTCTAAAGCATTAGATAAACTATCAATACGCTCATCTATTTTTATGCCATTTGCAAATATTCTAGCATTACCCATATATCCAAAATAATGCCAATTTATTCTATCTTCGTCCCATTTACTAATACCGGCAATTCTCAATCTTTTTTTTTCTGAAATTTCTTTAAATTCTTTCTTTGAAAAATATTCTCTTGCTTTATTTAGTAATTGCAATCGCATATTAAATGAATCATTTTTGTCTTTTTTAACTTTGTTAAAAAAATCATTCCAACTTAAAGTAATTACACTAGATTTATAAATGGGTTTACCATCACTGTTTTTATTGAATTTATCTTTCAGGTCATCTCTAGATTTTAACTTCTTATCCCAAATTTTCTGATATGATGTTAAATCATCATTTGAAAATATTGTTGCTCTTTGATGATAATTTTCAATTTCCAATACTAACTTCTTGTATATTTCATCTGAACCTATATCTTTATTATGAATGCAAGTCATTACTTCTGTATTTTTTTCCATGGCTGAGTTAGTAAAGTTTGCACTCCCTATTAAGCATTGCCAATCATTTTCACTATTAAAAAATAAATATATTTTTGGATGAAATACCCCTGCTGGGTTTGTAATAAATTTCACTTTTTTATTATCAATAAATTCTTTAATAAAATTTGGATTTGTTTGATAAAAATGAATTCCAACTACTATCTTTTGAATTTTATTTTTATTTTTCATTAGAACATCAAAGACTTTGGAATTTGCAGAGGCCCATGCTGTAGCAAAGGAAATATTGTCATAACTATTCATTAGTGTACATAATTTATTTTGTATTTCTACTGGGGTTGTTAAAAGTTCCATATATATTTCCCTCCAATGTTTTGTTAACTTTTTATACCAAGTTCAGACATCAATTGAGTTCGGCATTTATCTACTGATTTTATTGCAGACTCATAACCTGATACTGCAGATTGGTTCTCATCATATCTTTGACCACCAATATTGGCTGCATTCATATGACAAAGCTGAGCTATGTATAGTCCATTGTCATTAAAAATAGGATGATTACAATTAGGAAAAGCACATTCATTTCCTGACCGAACACACAATAACTTTAGTATTTCTGTATTAGGTGACTTTCTAGCCATGTATTTTTTCTTCTATTAAATTAATCATATTTAGCGAATATTAATGAAATTTATTTCCTTTGTGATTAACCTAAAAACATCTTTTGTTCTTTACCTTCAAATGAGGCTAACCATTCCATATCATTATCGCTGCAATCATATCTATATGATGTAGAAGAATATATCAATTGTGCATTATATTCATTACATAGTTTTTTTAACTCAATAACAAAATCACTTAAATCACCTAGGTCTAATTCCTGTTGTCTTGGTGTATCTAAAATTAAAAACCTTAAGCTATTTTCAGCAGATTCTTTTAAATAAAGCTCAAAAATTGAAGCACGTATTGCTAAAACTATTCTTACTAATGTACTACCAGTAAATTGATTTATTTTTTCACCATCAAATGTTGGTTTAAAGTCATTATCAAAAGATATATTACGTGATACATTTTTCGTTTTTAATATGTCTAACCAAAAAACCAATCTTTCTACTAAAATCTTTTTTATTTCATGTAATTTAGTATTAATATTATTTTTACCGCCTTCTAAAGATGAAATTGCATTTTGAATATCTTCTCTTTCACTTAGTTTACTATTTAGCCTATCTTTTTCATCAAAATAATGTTTAAAAGACTGTTTAGTTTTTTCTAATTGAAAGATTTTTTTAAATAACTCATTTAGAGTGCCAACAACTTCCTTAGACTCTAGATTATTAGTCATATTACTTAGATTTTCTTCTAATTTGGATATTTCTTCTTCAATAATAACCTTAGATTCATTTAGCATTGTAATCTCTTTCTGAAATATTAAAGAGTTTCGTTCTAAATCTTTAATTTGATCCCTAAGATACAATAAATTCTTGCCGTAAGACTCTGAACTCTTCATAAATAAACCACAATTCTGTGAAGCACAAATTTCATTAAATGATTGAAAAACTCTTTTTGATTCTTCATTTAAACCAAGAGTATTTATTTCTAAATCTATTTCCGTCCTTATTTGTTTAAAACTATCTACACGAGCTTCTAAATCAACTATATTATTATTAATAAATGAAACTTTTTTTTGTTTATCAAGTATCAATTTTTCTAAACTTATTACTAAGTCATTTTTAACTGTTTTTGTATCATTTAAATCATCAATTTGAGATGAATATAGGTCAATATCTTTCAGAATTTCTTCATAAACCTTATTAATATCTTTACCTGTATTTTCTGTATCTTCAACTAACTTTTTTGACTTTACAATTTCTTTATCAATCAGATCCAATTGAGAGTTTAAATTAAATATTTCTTTTTTCTTATCAAAAGAATTTTTAGGGTGTATATCTAAAAGTATTCTTACCATTTCACTATATTGATCTTTAATAAAAGAAGATGGAGCCTTATATATTTCAGTATATCCTCCATCTTGATTTAAAAAGAACAAAGGTAATAGTGTTGAAATATATGGGTGTGTAGGTTCCTTAGCATTTGAAATTAGAGTTGGATAGTTAATACTTAACAATTCAAATAAAAATGCTGTAAATTTTTCTTCTAAATAAAATATATCATTCTTTTCATTGCTATAAAACTCTATTTCAAAATCTGAATCAATCTTTCTTTTAATGTGAAAAAATTTTCCATTGTGGCTAAAAAATAAATTGACATAACTACAGTTTTGATAAATATCATCTCTAAATTTACAACTAAAGCCTAATGCAAATACAATAAACTTGATTATAGGTGTTTTCCCTGAGCCATTAGCTCCATATACTTGAGTCATTTCATCACCAAAAATTAATTCTTCAGAACTCCATCCTTTACTACTTGAAGATTCAACATATAATTTAACTAATTTCATATAACTCCAATTCTATTTTCTTTTCTTTATTTATATCTCTATACTTTCTATTAATTAGATTCAAGGTATATGATAAATCTGTTTCTAGAGATAATGCATAATCAATAATCTTTTTACCTAATTCAGTTATTCTCACTGTTTGACTTTTTTTATCAATAAAAATTAATTTTGATATTTCTAAAAAGTTTAGAGCTATAATAGTCCTTATTCTTAAATTTGCTGACCATCCTAAATGTTGAGAAGAACCCTTAAAGCCTTTAATAGACAATTCTAAGCATTCACCAACTAACTGTCCTATTGAATCAACTTTAGGTTTTTTTCTATTCTTTGAAAGTAACAAAACAACTATTGATAAAAATGGTAACTGAAATAAAGCTTCATTATTTAGTAATATTTCTTTTTCTGCATCTTGTTCTATATTAATTTTTGTATCATTTTTTTCAAAAGATTTTAAAACATCATCAAAACTCATTGTGACAATCTCCTAACTAAAAAAGACAAAGAACCACCTAACAATAACTCTTTATTTAATGATTCAATGTCAACCCTTTGTTCTAAACTTTTTACTTCATTCATTAACTTTTTGAAAGAAACACTACCTAAAACTGAACTATTAGTAACTACTTCATTTAAGTCTACAAACAATTCATTTAAATCAAATTCAGGAATAATATGTCTATTTTTTCTTAACCAATTATCCCAATCTGTTTTTACCTTTGAACAATATTCAAGATTCTCAGGTATAGTATCTGCAAGTGTTCTTTGCAATATAGAAGCATTTTTAACTGCTTGGATATCTCCTCCTTCTAATAACTTATCATATGCATTTTTTGAAATGGATAATACAGATAAGATATCTTCTAAGCCTATTCCACAAGCTTCATCAAGTTCTTCTTTTGATAGGTCAGAAAGTTTAACTCTAGATTTTCTTTCTATTAATGCAATTAAATTATCTGTTATCTCTTTTGATTCTATATATTGTAAGTCTATTTCACTATATCTTAAAATTTTAGTTCTCATTTTTTCATAAAAATCATCAGTATTGTCTTCTAGTAAATAAACATTATTGGTGTCAAACTTTAACTTTTTTAAATGTTCTTTAATTTTTTCTTCAATAATCTCATTTTCTTCCAAGAAACATTTGTTAAAATTTTCTATTAATATTAATGTATGTTTATTTTCAAAAGTATCATTTTCAATGTCAGTTCTTAGGTTTTCAACATTATCATCAAGGTTAATATTAGTTAAAAAAGTTATGGATGTACAAGAAGTCTTAAAATTAATTGTATGCAACAACATTTTCCCTACAAAACTATCTCTTATAAGAGATAAATTCACTTCTTTTTTTCGATTATGTAATCCAAAAAGATCTTTAATGTTCCATAGATAATTTTGTTTCCCTTTTGTTTTTACTTGATAAAAATTATATTTGTAGTCCTCTCCAATATTTTCTCTAACAACAAAATCATCATGATAGTCACAGTAAACCATATCTACACTATCATTTTCAAGTATTTTAACGACCTCTAAAGAAGCTGCTCTAAATTGAGCATGAAACCTTTTTATAGTCTCTCTACCATCATCTTCTCTAACTTCTATATCATGAATTATATTATTTCCCATATTTACCCTGTTATAATTAATATAAATAGCCTATAAATATTTTTATAAATTATTTTAGCTAAAATACTTTTAATTAAAAATTGGAAAGTTAAGTAAATATCACTATTATATAATTTTTATGTCACAGATAGAATCACAGTTTTAGAAAACTCTTTTTTTGTTAGTGATTTTTTAGTGAACAGATTTACTCTCATTTGATAGGGCATAGAAAGAAATGCTAAATAGACTAATGAGAAACAAGTTCAACAATCTCTACTTTTTAGCACAAATTTGGCTAAGTAAAATTAACTATACTAAAACTCTAGAAACCAGTTATAGCTACAAAACTCTTAAAATCTCAGTTAAAATAAAAGAGCTATTAAAAAATCTCTTTTATATTTCTAATAATGTCTTTTAGAACTTTAGTTTTTAGTTCTTTATCTTTTTGTGGTAAATCAGATTTTTGAACTTCAATAAGCATTTTATTTGCATCATGAAGATCTTTCTCTTTATTGCAAGATACTTCTTTTAGTAAATCTAAATTTTTAATCATAAAAGCTCCTTTTAAAGATTTGAATCAAGAGACATTTCATAAGCTCTATCGCTTTGAAGTTCTCCACAATATTCTACTACAAAATCATAAGAATCAACTGGAAAAATATCTTTAAAATGTTCAATTCCTTCACTTAATGCAGTAGTTTCATTATCACTATAAGTATAATAACTATCTATACAATATAATTCAAAGGTATTTTATTACCTTTGAATTATCTATTATTAAGACTCTTTGGGTCTATAAACTTTAATATTTGTGTAGTTTTCTGCATCTCTTAAGTATTGTCCATGTAGTTGGCTTAGTATTCCTTTTTCACAGTAAAAAAGGTACTCTTTATCTTGTGGAAGTTTTTTGAAATCTCTTTTTAGATTAAAAAATGGGATTTTTAAAACTTCTTGGTTTTCTACTTTGATACAATCTTGTCCTTGTCTAATATCAATAATAGTATATTTTTTAGCCTCTTCAAGATCTGTTACAACTTCCATTTGCCCTATTTCTGAGATATCAGCTATTATTTCATTTATATTAGTAATTTGTCTATTTTCAACTGCTTTATCAACAACTGAATAATCAAATTTACTTGACTCTTTTTCCATTCTTTCATATGAGCCGTGTGTTACTGGTGATTTTGAAATTACTCCGCAATACTCAGGCATTGCTTCAGCAAATTTTTTAGTTCCTATTTTTGCTGCTATATCCATGATTTCTGGTTTATTCATAGTACAAAGAGGTCTTAATACTAATTTATTAGTAAATTGATCAATTAATGCTAGATTTCTTAGAGTTTGACTTGATACTTGAGCAATACTCTCTCCTGTTAAAAGTGCATCAATTTTCATCTCATTTGCTATTTTTTCTGCTGCTTTTAACATCACTCTTTTTAGTGTAACTCCCATATATGGTTCACTTGTTGAGTTAAATATCTCAGTTACAACATCATCAAAAGGTACAGAAATAAAAGAGACTCTATGAGAAGAACCAAATCTTTTCCATAAGTAATATGCTACTTGTTTTACGCCTATTTCATGGGCAACTCCACCAAGATTAAAGAAAATAAAGTGAGTTTTAACTCCTCTTTTCATTGTCATATAACTTGCAACTGTTGAATCAAATCCTCCTGACATCAAAGAAAGAATACTTCCTTGTGTTCCTAAAGGAAAGCCACCTAATCCTTTATGTTTAAATGTAATTATATTCAATTGATTATGTATTAACTCAACATTTATAGTTACTTCTGCATTTTTTAAATCAACACCTTTAGTTTCATTATGTGCAAGCATATATCCACCAACTGTTTGTTCTATATTTGTTGATTTAAAATCTTGTTCACCAGTTCTTTTAGCTCTAACAACAAAAGTTTTACCAATAATCTCTTTTGCCATGTGCTCATTTACTTTTACTTTTATTTCATCTAAAGTATTTACATCATCAATTTGAATAGCTTCTAAAACTAGCTCTATTCCTGGTGTTTCTATTAGTAATTGTCTAATTTCTGGTACTACTTGTATTGGGCAAACGACTTCAACTTTATCGAAAAATTTTTTTATTGTTATCTCTTCTGAAACTCTTTTAACTAATAATCTTACATTATTATAAATTTGAGCAATCATTTGCCTTTTTGCTTTTTGACCTTTGATCATAACTTCTGGGAAAAATTTAATGATAAATTTTTGCGTTTTTACTTCTGTTTTGTCCATTAATTGAAAACCTTCTTTATTTATTACGCGCAATTATAACATAAGAGTTTTAATCTTAGAAAGTCAAACTAAACTCTTATTTAAAAATTTACATATTTCTTCTTCATCTACTTCATAGCAACTATTTAGTAATATATATAAACTTTTAAACTATAAGAATATAAAAGGATTTTAAACTTGAAAAAGAAAAGTCATATTAAAAAAATATCAGATTATGCGATGGTTGGTGGTCTTGGAGCACTTCTAGTGACAGGACTAGTTGGTTGTCAAGAAAAAACAAATGATCAACAACAAACTCAACAAGGAGCCTTTTCAAATGCTTCTAAAAAACAAGATGCATTTGTAGTAATTGAAGAGCTACCTAATAATGGTGGATATACAATCGTAGATGAATTTCCAGCAAATAAAACTACTATTGTTTTAAGAAAACCAGATGGAACAGAAAGAATATTAACACAAAATGAGATTGATCAATTAGTAAAACAAGAAGCACAAAGAATTGACAATGGAACATCACCACTTACAAATCCTGAGATGTCAAGTGGAAGTATGGGATTAGGTGGAGTATTATTATCTTCAATTGCTGGGGCTATGATTGGTTCTTGGATTGGTAATAAACTATTTAATAATCAAAACTATCAAAACCAAAGAAAGACTCAATACAAGTCTCCACAAACATACAGTAGATCACAAAGTTCGTTTAAAAAAGCTGCAAGTTCAGCAAATAGAACAAGCTCTACAAAAAGAAGTGGATTTTTTGGAAGCAAATCTTCATCTACTAGATCATCAAGCTCATTTTTTGGTGGATAATTATATTAAAGGTACAAAATGAAATTAGAAAAGTTAGAAGCTCTTACAAATGAATATTTAGAGTCTATTGGTTTTATTTGGCACACAGATGAAGATAAAACTTCTTATATTGCAAACGAAGTAGTTCAAATCACTCAAGAAGATGCAGAAGCTTATTATGAAGCTTGCAATGAGTTATATGATATGTTTTGTGAAGCTGGTGATTATGTAATAGAAAATAATCTATTTCATGAAATAAATATTCCTTTTAACTTAGTTGATGCTATTAAAGAGTCTTGGGAAAATGATGTTCATTGGCATTTGTATTCAAGATTTGATTTAGCAGGTGGAATAGATGGTAAACCTATTAAACTAATAGAGTTTAATGCTGATACTCCAACATCACTATTTGAAACTGCGATTATTCAATGGGCTTTACTAAAAGCAAATAATCTTGATGAAGCTAGTCAATTTAATAATGTATATGAAGCATTGAAAGATAACTTTAAAAGAATAATTACACTTGATACAGATATAGAAAAATTTGAAGAACATTATCAAGAGTTAGGTTGGAAGATACTGTTTTCATCAATTGCAGGTTCAATCGAAGATGAAAATACAACAAAACTACTTCAACATATTGCAACAGAAGCTGGGTTTAATACAGATTTTGAGTATATAGATAAAGTTGAGTTTAGTGATGATGGGATTTTTGCAAAAGAACAAAGTTTTGAGTTTTGGTTTAAATTAATTCCATGGGAAGATATAGCTATTGATGAAAATGAATTAGCCTTACTATTAACAGAAATACTTGAAAATAGAAAAGCGATTATTTTTAACCCAGCTTATACTTTGATGTTTCAATCAAAAGGATTTATGAAGATTTTATGGGATTTATACCCAGATCATCCATTACTTTTAGAAACTTCATTTGAACCTTTACAGGACAAAAAACAAGTTGAAAAAAGATGTTTTGGAAGAGAAGGTGCAAACACTAAAATCATAAACAAAGATGGCTCTATTGATGTAGAAACTGACGGTGCATATGAAGGTCATAAAGCAATTTATCAAGAGTATGTTGAACTACCTAAAGATGAGCAAGGCAATAGCTATCAAGCTGGTGTATTCTTTGCATATGAAGCTTGTGGATTGGGATTTAGAAGAGGTGAAAAGATTTTAGATAATATGTCTAAATTTGTAGGTCATATCATCAAATAAACCAAAGATTTAAATCTTTGGTTTATCCTTTTTATATAACTCATTTTCTTTTTCAATATGAGCTAATAATAGTTTAAAACTTTGCTCTATTATTCTAAAGTTCTTTACAGATAAAACAGGAGAATGGCTTAGCCTATCTTTTGGTTTTAGTCTTCTAATAGAGCTATCTCTAATATCTAATTTACCATTGATTAGTACTATATCATAAGAGGCTTTTGTATTTGCAAAACCAATACTCAAAGGAATATAATATTCTCTTTCACCCTCAACATAATACCAAATAGGCTCATTTCTAAACATCACATAATTTAAAGGTGCATCAATAGTACACCCTATTGAATTATGAGAATTATGCAAAATTTTTCTAACATTTTCAACTGTTATTATTGATTTTTTTAGTTTTTTTTGAACTCTTTTATACATGAGTTTCCACAATAAAGATTTTATAACTTTAGCACCATCATAGTGATTTAAAATCTCTTCTTCTAAATAGTATATATTATTCATTTATTTTCTTATAACTATTTATATAATCATTCATTGAAGAAAAATCAATATTCTTATTATCTAGTTGTAACTCTAAGTTCATCAAATAAACATCACCTAAATCAAACTTTTTTAATTTTACATAATCTTTTTGCGTAGTAACTATAAAATAGTCTTTATACTCATTTTTTATTTTTTCTATTTCTTCATTTGTAAAAGTATGGTGATCTTCAAAAGCTACCATCTTTACACCCTTTGGTAGATAATCCAATAATCTTTTTGGTTTTGAAATTGCTGTAAGTAGAAGTAGTTTATGTGGAAGAACATTTACATTCTTTTGGTTTAAACTATATGAAACAAATCTTTTGAAACTTTTACCCTCTTGTAAAACAATTTGTGCAAAAGAGTAGAACATTCTTGGTTCTCTATAACCACCACTTGGAAGACAAAATATATTTGTTGGCTCATCTTTTGGTTTAATTAAGATATCAAATTTATTTATATTATATTTTGAAAAACCATCATCTAAAAATACTATTTTACAACCTAACTCTTTTGCTTTTTTTATTGCTTCTACTCTATCTTCACTTACAATAATTGTAGCATTTGGAAGTGAATTTGCTAAAAGCATTGCTTCATCACCACTTACATCTATATTTTCAAGAATCTTACCTTTATTTGATATTACGTAAAGACCTTTTGAGTTCCTGCCATAACCCCTAAGTATTACACAAGCATCTTCTTTGTTTTTTACAAGTGCGATTGTTAAAGGAGTTTTTCCACTTCCCCCTGCAATCAAATTACCCACACTAATTACAGGTATACCAAAATCTTGAGGTTTAGACAATCCTCTTTTTATTAAAATAATAAAAAGATATATCAAAGTTAAAGGTAAAAATAAAAAAGATATGATTTTTTGTAAAGTATTAGGATAGAAGAGATAATCTTCTACCCATAAAAAAAGCTTTTGTTTCAACTATTTATATCCATTCAGAAGCAATATCAATAATCGTATCACAAATATAGTTAACTTCTTCATTTGTTAAACTAGGATACATAGGTATTGATAAAATTTGCTGATAAGAAGTAAGTGCAGCTGGGAACTCTGTAATTTTGATTGAGTATTTACTTTTATAATAACTTAATAAATGTAAAGGAATATAGTGTAAACCTGTTGCAATTCCTTTTTCTTTTAAAGCTCTTGCAAAAGCATCTCTATTTCTTGAAATCTTAATAATAAAATGAGTAAATATATGTTCTTCTTTTGAAGAAGGAACATTTATATGTTTTACATTAGATAATCTTTCTTGATAAATTTTTGCTATCTCTTTTCTTCTTTTAATAAACTTATTCGTTTTTTGAAGTTGAGCTAAAGAGAATGCTGCATCAAGTTCACTCATATCATACTTATGACCTATATCAACAACATCATAAATATAATCTAAGTTTCCATAATCATCATATGTAGTAGTAATAGCATGAGTTCTTAATAATCTTGCTCTAGTAGCTATTTCTTCATTATTTGTAACAATAATTCCTGATCTACTTAAAGCATGTTTACCATTTGATGGGTTAGTAGAAAAAATAGTCATATCAGCTCTTAATGAACCAACAGTTTCATCATTATATGTAACTCCCAATGCACAAGTTGCGTCTTCTATTAATATAATTCCATATTTTTCACAAATATCATATAATCTATCTAAATCTGGAGTTTGCCCTGCAATAAATGAGATAATTGCACCTCTTAATTTTTTTGATTTATTCTCTTCTAAAGCTTTTTCAAACTTATTTAAATCAATATTCATATCTTCATTATTTATATCAATAAATATAGGTTCTGCATCAAAGTGTCTTACAACTTCAGGAATATTAACAAAAGAGTTAACAGACATTAAAATTTTGTCACCTCTTTTTAGTTTAATTGAACTTAATGCAAGGTGTATTGCAGAAGTTGAGTTACAAGTTGCAATTGCATGTCTTGCACCAACAAATTTTGCCATGTTTTCTTCAAACTCTAAAACCTTTGAACCATCTTTACTGTTTTCTAAAACCGTTTTAATTTGATTTAATTCTTCTTCATTAACAGAAGAGTTGTAAAATAATATTTCTTTCATGTGCTAACTCCATTTTATATTTGCAATCACAGGTAATTTACCTTTGAATTCATTTGCTTTAATTCTATATTTCAACATATCTACTAATTCATCATCGTGTCCTAAAGATACAATCTCTTCTTTAGTTTTCTTTTCATCAACTAATAGCTTTAGTACATCATCCATTTGTTTATATGTATAACCTAGTTCATCTTCATCTGTTTGATTTTCCCATAAATCTGCACTTGGTTTTTTATTGATTATTTCATCAATAACTCCTAAGTATCTTGCAAATTCAAACTCATCACTTTTATAAATTTCTCCAATTGGATTAATTGCACACGCAATATCCCCAAATATAGTTCCATATCCTAAAAGAAGTTCACTTTTATTTGATGTTCCCACAACAATTGATGAATCTCTTGAAGATATATCATAAAGTACAGACATTCTTACTCTTGCAGAATAGTTTCCAATTCTAAGTTTATCATTGTCCATTTTATCTATATATGCATTTATCATAGGTGTAATATCAACAGTTTCATAATCAATTGAAAAAGTTTCACAAAGTTTTTTTGCATCTTCAACACTACTTTTACTTGAAAATTGTGAGGGCATAAGGACACATTTCATATTCTCTTTGAAAGCTTTCTTACATAATACTGCAACTACTGCAGAATCTAAACCACCTGATAGTCCAACTGTAACTTTAGAAAGTCCAGTTTTACTTAGTTGGTTCTTTAAAAATTCTATTAATTGTTTCTCTATATCATTCCAGTTAATCAATTTTTATCCTTTGACAATAATTATATCTCATCTTTTTTTGTTTTTTCATAAAGCTCATCTAAATATCCCAAACTAGTTTGTGAAATATTACTTTTTTTAACTTTTAATTCATTTTTTATTGATAATAATTCATCTATTTCAAAATATTCTAAAAAATTTGGATTTATATCTATAGTCTCTTCTTTATTTATTACTATGAGTTTTTTTATCTCTTCTATTAATTCTTTTTTTTCTTCCATAATCATTTCTTAAATTTATTTAGTATTTGTGTTAAGTAAAGTTCCATTTTTTCTTCACCAATATCACAACTTGAATCTTTACAACATTTACAACAAGTTCCAGCATCAGTTAAATGACCTAGATCTTCAAGTGTATTTGCATCTCTTTCTTTAATTGCATAAATAATTTCACCTAAAGTTACATGTTTGCAATTACAAACTTCATAAGAATGAGGGAAACTTTTAGCCATCAACTCTCCTTATTATAATTATTTAAAATATCTTTGCAATAAACTTTCTTTTTGATTTTACCAAAATCACTCTCTTTCATAAGACAAAATCTACACTCAGTTCCTGCGTTTGTACTCTCTTGTATTTTACCTAAACTGCAGTTTCCATAAGCAATAACTTTTTTTATGTCCCTAACAGTAACATTTTTACAATTACAAACTTCATAAGCGTCATCAAAACTTTGCAATTATTCGCCTCTTGATTTTTTTATCATTTCATAAGCTTCGTTAATTTCTTGAAGTTTGTTTGTTGCTTCATCAATAATATTTTGACTTGCTCCTTGACCTGCAATTATATCTGGGTGATGTTTTTTTACTAAAGTTCTATATTTTTTCTTAATAGTATTACTATCATCATTTTTACTTGCTTCTAAAACTTCATATGCTTTTTCTAAAGATATTCCCTCTGCTTCTTTTTGCTTTTTATAAAACATCTCAAAAGCATTTACAAGTTTTTCAAAATCTTCTCTTTTAATTTGCAATGTTTTTGCAATATCTTCTGTTATCATAAACTCAGTATTTGAAAAATCATTATCAATAAATGCAAGATTTAACAAATACTCCATTATTTTAACTCTTTTTTGATAATTGTTTTTAGTTAATTTGTATAAATTTTGACAAATTTCAAGAGTATTATTAAAACTCTCTTTCTCTTTTGCATAAATATCTTTTAATTTTTCTCTAATTTCATCTTGATTTTCAAAATGTCTTGAAATATCATTTAGTGTATGTTTTAAAAGTTGTGCTTCAAGTTCACATACTTCTCCATCTGCTTTTGCAACCTTTGCCATCAACGCTACAAGCAAGCCAGCTTCGTGTTGCATAAGATTGCCTTCAAATTTTTCTTTAATATCCAACCTAATATTTGCGAACTTTTCTGTTTTATAACTTCGTGCTATAAAATACAATATAACTGCAATAATCAATAGAACTATAAGTTTCATAAATTTCCCTTAAACATATTATTTAATTAATAGGGAGATTTTATCAAAAATTAGATAAAATTTTTTCTTTTAATACTATTTTGGAGAATTATATGTTTGGAATGGGCTTTTTTGAAATAACGCTAGTTGCAGTAATTGCAATTATTGCATTAGGACCTGAAAAATTACCTAAAGCTATGGTAGAAATAGCTAGATTTTTAAAGAAATTTAAATCTGGTGTAGAAGATGCAAAATCTACACTTGACAATGAATTAAGTATATCTGAGATGAGAGAAGAAGCTAACAAATTTAAAGCTCAAATTGAAGATGCAAAATCATCAGTAAATGTAAATAATATGGATTTAGGACTAAATGATATTATGAATGATACTAATTCTCAAGAAAATGAAGTAGATTCAAAAAAAGAGCTAACTTCAAAAAAAGAGAAAAAGAAAAAGAAGAAATCTCAAGAAAAAGATGAGATTAAAAATCTTGAAACAAATCAAGAAGAAGAGATTTCAACAAAAGATGAAGTTTCAAAAGATGAAGATCCATCAAACAAATTTAAAGTTAAATTTGATGATGAGAAAGTAAAGGAAGATAATTAATGTTAGAAGATTTAAAACCCCATATTGCTGACCTTAGAAAAAGATTAGTTAATGCAACAATTGCACTTGTACTAGGTTTTATTGTATGTTTTTTCTTTTATGAACCGATTTTAGAGTGGATGATGGTACCAGTTGAAGCTGTATTACCAGAAAAATCACAAATGGTTGCAATTGAAGTTCAAGAGACATTCTTTACTGCATTAAAAGTTGCATTTTTCTCTGGATTTATTCTAGTATTACCTGTTATTTTTTGGCAAATATGGCTATTTTTAGCTCCAGGTCTTTATGACCATGAAAAAAAGTTAGTAATTCCATTTGTATTTTTTGGAACACTAATGTTTTTAATTGGTGCATCATTTGCTTATTATGTTGTTATTCCTTATGGATTTGAGTTTTTAATTAATTTTGGTTCAACAGTTGTAACAGTATTACCAAGTATTGGTAAATATGTAGGTTTTTTCACAAAATTATTATTAGGTTTTGGTATTGCATTTGAGCTACCTGTAGTTACTTTTTTCTTAGCAAAAATTGGACTTGTTGATGACAAAATGTTAAAAGACTTTTTTAAATATGCAGTTGTAATTATATTTATTGTAGCTTCACTTTTAACTCCACCAGATGTTTTAACACAATTTTTAATGGCAGGTCCACTAATTATACTTTATTGTGTTTCAATTTATATTGCAAAAGTATTTAACCCAGCAAAAGATTTAGATGAAGAAGATGATGACGAAGAATAGTTTATTAGATCCATTAAAGACTTCAAGTTATGATTATACACTTCCTAAAGAACTTATAGCAACACATCCAGTAAGCCCAGCAGATAATGCTAGGCTTTTGGTTTATGATAGAAAAACTAACAAAATAACTCATACTACTTTCAAAAATCTTCTTGATTTTATACCAAAAGATGTAGCAATATTTTTAAATGATACAAAAGTTATCAAAGCAAGAATTTTTGGACATAAAGACTCAGGTGGAAAAGTTGAGCTTTTATTAAATAAACCTTTATTTATGAATAGATATTTAGTGATGATTAGAGGGAAAGTCAAGGTTGGAACAGTTTTAACTTTTGACAAAAATTTAAAAGCAGAAGTTTTAGAAGTAAGTGAAGATGGAAGTAGAGTTGTAAAGTTCTTCTTAAATGAAAAAGAAAACTTAGAGTTTTTAGAGTTAGTAGATATTTTAAATGATATAGGACATTTGCCTTTACCTCCTTATATGAATAGAGAAGATGAAGAAAAAGACAATGAAAACTATCAAACACTTTTTGCAAAAAATTATGGTGCAGTTGCAGCACCAACTGCTTCATTGCATTTTACTCCTGAGTTATTTAAAAAACTTCAAGATAAATTTAATTTAGATTATTTAACCTTACATGTAGGTGCAGGAACTTTCAAACCAGTTGATGCAGAAGATATATTAAATCACCCAATGCATAGCGAATACTTTGAAATAAATGAAAGTTCAAAAAATTTATTAGATAATTCTAAAAAAGTACTTGCAGTTGGAACAACTGTAACAAGAACAATAGAATATTATGCAAGAACAAACAAAATACAAGGTGAGTGTGATTTATTTTTAAATCCATCAAACACTCCAATAAAAGTAAACCATTTACTTACAAATTTTCATTTGCCTAAATCTACTTTAATAATGCTAATCGCTTCTTTTGTAGGTTTAGAAAAAACTTTAGAAATATATGAAGAAGCTATAAGTGAGAAATATAGATTTTATTCATATGGCGATGGAATGTTAATAATATAAACAAAAGCAAGGAAATAATATATGCCAAAATATGTACTTTTTGATACAGAGACCACTGGAAATCAAGAGGAAGATAGAGTTATTCAATTTGGAGCAATGATAGTTGATCAAACTGGAAAAGTAGAAGCTTATGATGAGTTTTGCCAAAGTGATATACCAATAAAAATAGAAGCTATGGAAGTTCATAATATCACACCTGATATGATTGAAAATAAACCAAAAGCAACTGAGACAATATTTTATAAAAAACTATTAGAATTAAATAATGAAGATAACTTTTTAATAGCTCATAATATAAAATTTGATTTAGGAATGATTGAAAAAGAAGGCTTTGAAAACCATTTTCAAATTATTGATACATTAAGATGTGCAAAACATTTATTTCCACAAATGCCTTATCACAGACTTCAATACTTAAGATATGCCTTAGAACTATACAAGGTTGAACAAATAGAAGCAAAAAAACACAATATTACTATAAAAGCCCATGATGCTATTGGTGATGTTTTAGTAATGAAACTTTTTCTATCAAAACTTGTAAAAGAGTGTAGAAAACAATATCCTGATTATAATCCTATGGAAAAATTAGTTGAACTTTCAAAAACACCTGTATTTATAACAACTTTCAAGTTTGGGAAATACAAAGGTAAAGAAGTAATAGAAGTTGCCAAAGAAGATAGTGGATATTTAAACTGGATGAAAAGTAATTTAGATTTGGACGAAGATTTAAAATACACTTTAGAAAAAGTACTTAGTAAAATTTAAATTTAAAAAGAGGGGTATATTTGAAGAATCATTTTTCAAGAGTTGGTTTTATTTTAGCAGCTGCTGGTTCAGCTGTTGGTTTAGGTAATATATGGAAGTTTCCTTATGTTACAGGTGAATATGGTGGAGGAGCTTTTGTATTAGTTTACTTACTAGCTATTTTGTTTATTGGATTGACAGTTTTTTTAGCAGAAGCAGTAATTGGTCAAAATGCCCAATCAGATGTTGCAACTTCTTTTATAAAAACATCAAAATCAAAAAATCAAAACTGGAAATTTGCTGGTTTTATAATCTTTTCAGGTTTAATTGTACTCTCATTTTATTCTGTAGTATTAGGATGGATTTTAAACTATGTATTTACATCTTTTGGAACATTGCCAAGTGATTCAAAAGCAGCGGGAAGTGCTTTTGAAACTTTAATTTCAAAAGATATAGCATCACAAATAATATATCATACTGTTATTGCAGGCTCTGTTATTTTTATTGTCTTAAAAGGTATAAAAAGAGGTATTGAAAAAATAAATCTTATTTTGATGCCATTATTAGGATTGATTTTACTAGGGCTTTTATTTTACTCTTTTACACTAGATAGTTTTTCTACTGCACTTAATTTTATGTTTTATCCAGATTGGAGTAAAATTGATAGTAATGCCCTACTTGCAGCACTAGGACAAGCATTTTTTACACTTTCTCTTGGTGTTGGTGCTATTATGACCTATTCTGCATCATTACCTAAAAATGCCAATTTTGTAAAATCATCAATCATTGTTGCAATTGTTGATACTGCTATTGCAATAACTGCTGGTTTAATAATTTTCTCATTTTTATTTGAAGCAGGAGCTCAAAGTTCTGCTGGACCTGGACTTGTATTTATTTCACTACCTGTTATATTTTCAGGTTGGGGAGTTTTAGGACAAGTTATTTCTATTTCATTTTTTGTTGCATTAGTATTTGCAGGTATTACATCTGCTGTTTCTATGATTGAGCCATCTTTGAAATTTTTTATTGAAAGATTTAATTTTACAAGAAAAAAAGCGACTATTCTTTGTGGATCAATTTTTTATATTCTTGGTATTATTGCCCTACTTTCAATGACAATTGCCTTTAAAGATTCACTAACATTTTTTGGTAAAAATGCATTTGATTGGATGGATTTTATGACTTCTTCTGTTATGATGCCTCTTGCAGCGATTTTAACTTGTGTATTTTTAGGTTATTTTGTTGATAAAGAGTTATTAAGAAGAATCTTTACAGCTCATGTATCACTAACTGTATTTAATATTTGGTACTTTTTAATTAAGTTTATTGTACCAATTGCTATTGTTACACTATTTTTAAATAAACTTGGAATAATATAATATGTAAAGGTTTTACCTTTACATATAAACATACAAATTAAAAAAAATCAATAAAATATTCACTCCATAAAAAAACTCTTTTTTTACTACTGCAAAAGCTGAAAAAGACAGATATATCACTAAAAACCATAAAGGTGTTTGTACACTATAAGTTACATAGTTTATATCTAAAAACATTTTTAAAAAATCATCTAAGATATAAGATATTCCAAATAAATGCAAAAATAGTTCCAATGGATAAAATATAGTAAAAATCAATGTAATTAAAGGAGAAAAAAGTTGTAAATGTGAGGTTTGATAAAAAACATAATGAACAATAGGATTAACAGCTAAAAATATCCAAAAATTAAATATCAAAATCATATATATTTTTGGAAGATTTTTAAAATAGTGCAAAAATAAAAATATATAAAAAACTCCAACTATAGAAAACCATAAAGACAATGAAAATACATAACTAGGGAAAAGTGCAATTATCAATAAAAAAGTAATAAAAAGTGTACTAAAAGATAGAACTTTTATATTTGAACGCAAAAATAGTATTGCTAATATAAACATAATAAAACTTCTTAAAAAAGAAGGTACTATATCTATTAAAATTAAATAGAGTAAAAGAAGAAAAGAGCTTATTATTAATATATCGAATTTTTTATTTCTATGATTAAAATATTTTTGATGAATATAAGTATAAAAAAGATTTATTATAAAGTATATTATTATAGAAAATAAGCCAAGATGAAAACCAGATATAGCAATCAAATGTGAAATCCCAAAATTTGCACAAAATTCTCTTAAATCTTTTGAAAGAGGTAAAGCTAGAAAGAGTGCATTAAATAGTTCTTTTATCTTACTATTATCATGGGCTGAATCTATTTTATCACTTAGATAAAAACGAAGATTAAAGCTTTTTGACTCTATTTTTTCTATAAATAATGTTTTAGCAAAAAAACCTTTTAAATAATCATAAAAGTCAATATATTTAGAAATAAATAAAATATTAACCTTTTGAAACTTTTCATAATAATGCTCTTTATTTAATCTTGTATAAAATGTATTGTAAGTATCTATTTTTAGCTTATAAATATAGTAATTGCTCTTTTCATATCTATTTAAAATAGTTGTAGAAGATGAAAAAACTTCATCTTTTGTAAGATCTTTATATTTTGAATATTCATAAAAAATATTCAATAAAAAAATAGATAATATTATAACAAAAGCAAAAGTTAGTTCACTTTTGTTTTTAATTAAACTTATAGCTTCATTTTTCATACTGATAATTATATCAGCAAAAAATAAAAAATAATATTATTTATTATCTATATCTTATATTATTCTTTCCTGTTGTTTTTACCTCATAAAGATATGAATCAGCAATATGAAGTATTTTATCTATGTTGTTAGTTTTTCTATTATCACTTATACCAAAACTTGCTGTAAAATTAAATGTTTTATCTTTATTTACAATTATTGCTGTTTTTTCTGTCTCTTTTCTTATATTTTCAACTTTTTCTAATACCTCTTTGGTTTTTAGATTATGAAAAGCTATGACAAACTCTTCTCCACCAAGTCTTGCACAAATATCTTTATTTGAAATATTGTTTTTAAGTATTTGAGCAAATTTTTTAAGTACAGCATCTCCTACTTCATGACTATAAGTATCATTTATTTGTTTAAAGTTATCAATATCTATCATTACTATATGAACTAAATCTTTTCTAAAAACTGTATCTTTAAGTAATCTTTGAACTTTTGAAAAGAAACTTCTTCTATTGTCAAGTTTTGTTAAATAATCTTTATAAGCTAAATCATGTAACTCTTTATTTGATTTTTCAAGTTCATTTGTTCTTTTTGCTACACTATACTCAAGCTTTTGAGTATTACTTTCTAATATAATTTGATATCTATATGAAAAATAAAAAATAACCAATGAAATAATTGCAATTATAATATTAAACAGTAATATTGTATTTCTTCCTTGCATCATATAATCTCTATCACTCATGGCTTTAATAGTAACTATATATCTATTTTTATCATCTCTTATTTCTAAGTAGTTTATTATTTTTGTTTTTGTTTTTTCAACTTTATATCGTATATTATTCAAGCTATTATAAGCAATTGCACTATCATAATCATAAAGTTCTTTTTGTACTAAATCTATTTTATAAAAACTTGAATTTATATAACTAAAAAGATTCTCATCAAATAGTTTACCAGCATACATATATCCTATTTTTTTACCTCTATTATCAGTTTGTAATACTTTAGATTTTAATACATAGTAAATATTGTTTTTTTCTAAAAAAACCGATTGAGTTTCTTTATCAGCATTTAATAACTTTACTACTTTTTTGTAAAATTTATCATTATGATTTGCAATAGAAAATTTTAATTTTATGTTATTTTTTAAATCAGTATAAAATATAAAATCAATTGGTAAATTATCAAGAATATTGCTATTTCTAAAATTTTTATAAGCAAACTTAGGATTTTTATTGGCTAAAAAATTATATGCATCATCCCATTTACTATATATTTTTGTAGTTGTATTTATAAAATCCAACTGCATATTTAAGTTTTTTATTAAGTTTTCAACACTTTTTTTATTATGGATTGTTTCGATTGCTTCATAGTTATCAATAAAATATTTATGACTAAAGTTATACATTAAAGTTAATAATATAAAAAAACCACTTATAAATATTACTTTAAGTTTTCTTTTTTTTGTCATTGTAGCATTTAACCTTTGTAGAATGTATATTTTATTATTTTAGTATTAAAATGAGTTTAAAAAGTTTATATAATTATAAAAAGTAGCATAAGCTACTTTTTATTTTCTCTTCCAAATACTCATTTGTGAAACTGTATGCTGATATTTTCTTGATGTCTCTTTTATGACAAAAGGAACATCAATTAATTCAAGTAGTTCATATTTATCTTCAAGATTTTTCTTTAAAGTATCAATAGTTTTAATCTGTTTATTATCTTTATAATATCCTCCAAGCCAGTTTGCTTTTGGAGTGTAATCTTCAAGCCAAGTATATGGAGATAAAAGAACAAGTAATCCACCCTCATTTACCCTATTTGGTATATCATCTAAAAATTTTTGTGGATAGTATAGTCTATCTATTAAGTTTGAACAAAATATCAAATCGTAACCTGTATATAAAGTTTTTAAATTACAAGCATCACCTTGCATAAATTCAACTTTATCTTTAATATCTCCTAAACCTAAATCTTTTAATGAAATAGTTTTATCTTCAAATATTTCACCCTCAGATTTTAGTTTAAATGTTAAATTATCATACTTTTTAAGTTTAACCCCAACATTAATAAAATTAGCACTAAAATCAATTCCAAGTACTTCATCAAATACTTTTGCTAATTCAAAGCTACTTCTTCCAACAGAACATCCTAAATCTAAAGCTTTTTTTGTTTTAATACTATTTAAATATGGTTTTAAAATATCAACTGATGCTTTTGCAAAGTTTTTTACACTGAAAAACTCTTCTCCATAATGAAACTCACAATATTGAGAGATCAATTCATCTGTTTCATAAACATTATCATTTAACTTTGTTCTACACTCATTATCTGATTTAACATATCTAAAACCTGCATGTTGAAAAAAGTGCTTTCTAAAAGCATATCTTGCACTTTTAAGTGTTTCATTTCCTAAAGAGATAAAAGAACCACCTTTCATAAGTGCATGTCTATCATCAAAAGTTGGTGTTGTAAAATCGTCATAGATAGGATGAGTTTGAAAATCATCAAAGGGATAAGTAGGCGTTATACTCCATTGCCAAACATTTCCTACAACATCATAAAAATCATCAAACTTATATTTATCAACTGGTGTTTGATTAAAATATCTTAAACCAATATTTGCTTTTTTATCTCCTGCATTTACATAATCATACAATCTATAATACTCATCTTCAGTTGGAAGTCTAACTTCAAAACCTAATTTTTCACTTTTATATTTACAAAAAGCTTCTGCTTCATATATATTTATATCCACAGGATAATTTAAAGGAAGAGGAACAATATTATTTATTTGTCTTAAAAAGTATTTTTCATCTTTTTTTATCCAAAATACTGGCATTTTTGTTTGAGTAAAATCTAACCATCTTAAACCATCTTCTGAAAAGTATTTTAATTTTGAATATCCACCATCTTTTACAAACTCTAAAAACTCACCATTTGATACTAAATATTTACTTGCTTTAAACTCTTTAATATTTGCCTTATGATAAGAAAATTCATTATCCCATCCATAATAAATAGGATTTTTTCTATCTTTTTGTAAAACTACTTCTCCTGCACTTACATTAAGAAGTTCATTCTCTAAATAATCATCTTTATACTCTTTACAATATAAGAATGGTTCCTCATTTGTAAAAAAAGATATATCTAATTCCCTTAAAAGCACAGAAGATGTTTCAATATGAATATTTTCATGCTCAATTCCCATCAAAATAATCCACATTGGACTATCCCAATTTATTGGCATTGTAAACTCAATAGTATCAATCAACTCTAAAACAATTTTTTTTACTTCATCTCTATATGCTTTAACTTCTTCAAAAGCTGGCCAAGAATAGTTTTTACTATTTAAATCATCCCAACTCATTTCATCAACACCAATTGCAAATATTGATTCAAAATATTTGTTTACTCTTTTATTTATAATTTTACTAACCATTAGTTTATTTATAAAAAATGTTGAAGTATGTCCATAATAAAAAATCAAAGGATGTCTTAATCTATTTGGTTGTTCATAGATTGATTTTTTATCTTTTAGTAGGTCAAACAGCTTTTCATCTAATTCATAAGCTTGAAGAAAATACCTTTTAATCTCTTCTCGTTTTTCTTCAACTGTACCCTCTTGTAAATTTATAGTGCCTGTTTTATATTTCATTATTCGCCTTTATTAACTTAAATTATCTAAAAATTTTAAATTTGTAATATTATGATTATTTTTAAATAGTTTGTATATGTTTAATATCTGTTCATGCTCATTGTTATCCATATTTTGCCAGTGTTCTTTAAGTAATTGCTCTATTTCTTCACAAGGAAGCAATAATAAACTCTTAGCTAAATAGTTTTCAATTAACAACATTCCTAATCTTTTAATAGAGTTTGTTCTATTTAATGTTTCAATTCCTGTATCTGTCATAGTTACAATTGTATTTAGTTCTTCTTTTGATAATTGGATTTTATTTAATATATTTAATGCTTGGTTGTGTAAAACAACTGGCATTTCATCTCTATCTCCAACTGAATCTTTTAAAGCTACTCCAATTGAACCAAGATTAATACATTTTGCGATTAAATCTTCATCTTTATTTTGTCTATTAAGATAGATAAATCTATAAGCAATTGACATATTTAAAAAAGTCGCACCATATTCAAAAGCACCAAGTGCTGGGATTGATAAGCATTTTTTATAATAACTCACTGCTTTTTCATAATCACAATCCCACTCTGCATAATTTGCTTTGATATTATAAAAATGCCATAACCATAAAGGTTCATTATCTTCATTGTGTGAGAACAGCAACTCTTTTAGTTTAAATATCAAGTCTAAACCTTCTTGTTTTTTCTGCTCTTTTCTTTGACTTACAATAATCCAAGCTTTTCTTTGAAAAAATCTAACTTGTGTATCTAAAGGTTTGCTTGATTTTTTTATCTCTAGCGTTTTAGGTAAACTATCATATGCTTTATCAAACTGCCCCATTCTTTCATATAAAGAACAAATACTAACAGAGTATCTATTTGGATTTATTTCATATAAATAATTTGCTAAAAGTAATGCTTGATTAAAATGCCCATTTCTTTCAAAAAGAAAAATCAACTTATCTAAAGATTCAATTGAAAGTTTTCTATATAAAGAGTCATTTGTAAGTTCAAAGTCATCTAATTTTGATGAATCAAACATTTTATTAGCTATTTTAAACCAATATATGTCTATAAGCTCATAGTGTTGCTTTTTAAATACAGCATCAATAAACTTTTCTAAAACAATTAAATATCGTCTTTCATCTAAAACTATATCTTTTACATAATAGTATAAAATCAAAAGTGATATTGGATTATCAAAAATCTCAACACACTCTTCTATATGATTTCTTAAATGATAAGACAATCTTCTTTGTTCATCTTCTAGTTTTTTTATCTTTGCATTTTGTGTTAAATAAATTTGCATTGATTTTTCTTGTTTTAAAAAGAAAAAGTCATCAAAAGCTCTATTTATAAAGTTTTGAAATCCAGAAATTAGTTGTGTTGATTTTTCTTTTGTATCTTCTAAAAAGTTTCTTCCACAATACTCAAACATCTCTAATGAGATAAAATTATTGTCGTTTTTTTCAATAATCAAAGAAGAGCTTAGTTGCAATAAAGAGTAAAGTTTTTGTTCTTTAGCTGATAAAAGCGTATCAATATTGCATTTTTTGAAATCTTTAAAATCTTTTTTTATTTCAATATTTAAAATATTAAAACTTTTCAATCTTTTATACATATTTTTACTTTGATCATTTCTTATATAAAAGTTTACATTATTAAATCTTTTTAAAATAGCTACTACAATAACTCTCCAAAGCCAATGTTCTTCATCAACTAAATCAAAATTATAAAGATTTATTTGTGTTTTTTTATCAAGAGAATTAAGAGCAATATTTAATTTTTTGAGTCTTCTTGTCTCTTTATTAAACCATGATTGAAGAAGATTTCTAAATTGAGAACTTTCACCATCTAAAATTGATGGCATCATAACTAAACCAATAAAAAAGAAACTAACAAAAAGTATTGCTACTGTATCATTAAGCTGCCATTGAAAAGGAAATTCAAAAATTATCTTTTTAAAAATATCTTCATATATAGATGCAGAAATAAGTGCAAACATAATTACAAATACAGAAATTATAGAAAAAACATATGAGGATATTTTTTTTCTTAAGCTATAAAAACTTGAAGAGTTTCCACATATAGAGTAAATACTTGATTCAAATGACTCTAAAGTATCACTATGAATATATGTAATATCTATTATATTATCTTGCTTTAAAACAATATCATCATTTTTTGTTTTTCTATTTGTTTTACAAAGTTGTGAAGTAATAATATCACAATTAGTTTGATTCATTCACACCTTCTTTTGCTAATTTATTTTGTAATGGATCAGAAAATTTATAACTACCCTCTTTTAATTCAAAAGGGAAATCTTTTAATGTTTCTTCTTTATATTTTTCTACAAAAGCATCATCATAAAACTTAAAACTTTGTGTTAATAAATCCAAATATCTTGAGGGAATATAACAGTTTTTATCTCCTTGCTTTGCTATTTTACTCTCATTTGTAGTCATAAAAGCAATAACATCATCATCTAAATTGCAGCCTATAATATCCTGCTTTTTTATAATAACACTAGAGTAGTTTTTCTCTCTTAATTTTAATAACTCAAACTCTTCATCACTTACTTTTACAACAACCCCATTTGCACTTGAACTTTCATCTATTTCAAGATTTAAAAAAATCCCATTTACATTTGCTTTATCTTCAAAATCAATAAACTCTATTGAGTTCCAAACTTTCTTTACACCTTTAGCAGTTACAGGTATTAAATCTTCTTGTTTTAAAACTCTTTTAAACGATTTTTGTGCACTTTTGATATTTATTAAAGAACCAAAACCAAATAAATACATAAAAAAAACTCCTTAAATAACTTAATATATTCATTATATTTTACTTATCTTAAATTTACCAAAAATAAGCTAATATATTTTCTTATAATAATAATTACACATGAAAAAAAAGAATAGGTTTATATATGAAAGTAGTAACAGGAGTAGTAGGCAATGATATTCATGTAGTAGCAAACAGACTTATTGAAATATCACTACAAGCAAGAGGTTTTGAAGTATTTAATTTGGGAGTTAATACTTATCTTGAAGAGTTTATAGATGCAGTTATAGAAACAGATGCTAATATATTACTAATCTCATCACTAAATGGTGAAGCTGAGGGTTGGTGTAGAGAACTAAATATTCTAAAATCTAAATATAAGCAATTAAAAGATGTTGTTTTTATGCTAGGTGGAAACTTAGCAGTGGGAGAGAAAACAACACAAGAGATTGTGCCAAAATTTAAGGATTATGGATTTGATTTAGTTTTTCACCAAGTTGATTTAAATACAGGTTTAGATGAATTAGAAAAATATATTAAGGCAAATAGATGAGTTTACTGCAAGAAGAGAGAGAAATAATAGTTCAAAATGAGTATGCAGACAGCTTTGATTTTCAAGAGATTGAAGAGTTTGTAAAAAATGCTAGCAAAAATCTATTTATTTCCCACAACTTTAAAAATAAAAACAAAATGCTAGTACAGCCAAGAGGTGGTTTTCCAACTTATGAAAAACAGTTTGCATTAAATGAATTTTTTGTTAAAGCAAATGTTGATGTTTTACCTTTAACAATTGATTCAAATACAAGACTTAATGACTATGCAATGGCAAAAAAAATGTTAAGATTAAGTGAAGAGAATGAAGTTGATATGCTAAATGGCTATCCCCTTGTAAATCATGGATATAGAACTACAAGAAAAATGATTACTCATTTTGATAAACCAGTTAGTTTAAGACATGGAACACCAGATGCAAGGTTGTTAATTGAGACAGCTATTGCTTCAGGAATTTTTGAGATTGAGGGTGGTCCAATTACTTACCTTTTACCTTATTCAAAGAACTTTCCTTTAGATAAAGCTTTTTTATATTGGAAATATGTAGAAAGAGTATGTGCAAACTATTCAAAACTAAATGAACCAATAAATAGAGAATCATTTGGTCCTTTAACAGCAACTTTAGTTCCACCATGTATTACTATTGTTATTCAACTTTTAGAGATGTTATTATCTTTAGAAGAAGGTGTTAAATCATTTTCAGTATCTTTTTCTCAAACAGGCTCAGTAAATCAAGATATTGTAACAAGTGCTGTTTTGAAAAAAATGGCTAAATATTATGCAAAAAAAATTGATTGTGAAGATGCACAAATCAACCTTGTATATCATCAATGGATGGGAGCATTTCCATCAAATAAAGATTATTCAGAATCACTTATAAATACATCAACTGTAATTGCAGCTTTAGTAAAAGCAGATAAAATCATCACAAAAACAAGGGATGAAGCTTTTGGTATTCCTACAAAAGAAGCAAATGCAAAAACTGTTGCAAATACACAATATACACTTAGAATACTGCAAGGTTTACCAAATATTATAAATGAACAAGAAGAAGAGATTTTAACACAAGAAGTAAAAAGTATAATGGAAGCTGTTTTCAATGATAGTGCTGATACTTTATGGAGAAAAGTTTTTAACTCAATAAAAAATGGAACAATAGATGTACCATTCTCTCCTCATATTATAAATAACAACGAAGTAGTAACAGTAAGAGATAAAGATAAAAACATAAGAATTATAAAAAGAGGTAATCTTCCTATTAGTGATAAGTGTTTTGAATATGAAAAATCAAAATGTAATTTAGATAAAGATGCTACATCAATAGTAAACGATATTATACATGATATAGGGATTATGCAATGAAAAACAAGTTATTAATAGATATAGGAAGTACCTATTTTAAAGTTAGTGATAATGAAAACTTACAACAACACTTTAGAGATTTCAACAAAGATATATTTGATGATTTAAAGTACAAGTGCAATGATATTTTAGAAAAATATAAAAAAGAGGATATATATATTTGTTCTTCTGCAAATGGTGGTTTAAGTACACTTATTATTGGTACAAGTAATTCATTTTCATTGAAGTTTGCTACAAATATTGCATTTAATTCTGGTATTAATATAATAGATACAGTTTTATATCAAGATATAAAAACAACTTCAATTCCTAGTGATTTAATTGATGTAGTTATAATAGCAGGTGGTATTGATAGTGTTAGCAAGCTTTTTGATGAAGAGTTATTTAACTATTTAGAACAGATAAACTACTCTAATATTGTCTATGTAGGAAATAAAAATGACAGTGAAAAATTATCTAAAAGAATTGAAAACTTGGTTGTTTTGCCAAATATTATCAATAATAAACTTCAAGTAAATGAAGATGAATTAAAAGAGTATTTAACAAATCTTTATCAAGCTGATATTATGGGAAAAGAGGATATCAAACATTTATATGATATTACATCAAATCAAATCTATCCAACTCCATATATTGTAAATAAAACTTTGCCACTTATAAATAATATGTTAAAAGTTGCAGATCCTTTTATTTTAGTTGATATTGGAGGTGCGACAACAGATATTCATTATAGTACTACTTTAGTAAATGACAATATGATAAAAAATAACGAATATGACAGATTAGTATTTAAAAAATTAGGTGTTTTTAAATCAAAAGAGTCTTTAATATTTGCAGCAAAAAACAATGAGTTTGTTTATGAATTATTAGCCAATATGAATGTTACAGAAAATATTTTTGAAGAACAAAGTGATAAAGCTATAAAAGTATTAATGAAATTAGCAATATTTTTAGTTTTATATAAAGTTTCAGAAGCCCATCCTCAATATGTTCATCTAAAACTAAACCTACTAAAATCAATCGTACTAACAGGTGGTATTACAAAAGTTTTAAAGAATGAGGAAGTTGAAGATATTGTAGGATTTTTTTATAAAAAAATCTTAAATTCACAAATAAAGCCAAATATTGTATTAGATAGCAATTATGAAATTTGGACTTTAGCAATAACACAAAAATAAGGAGATAAAATGTCTATAAATTGTATAAGAACACTTTTAGAAGATGCAAATACTTCTCATAAGGACAAAATTGCATTAGTATATAATGATAAAAAAATAACTTACGAAGAGTTATTTAAAAGAGTAAATCAAGTAGCATTTTATCTAAAAGAGCTTGACCTACCAAAAGATAGTAGAATTGGTATTTATTCAACAAAATCAATTGATCAAGTAATAGCAATACTTGCAATTCTTTCAACTGATTATATTCTAGTACCACTAACTAGACTTCTTCAACCTGAACAAGTTGAATATATAATAGATGATTGTGATATAAAATGTATTATTACAGATAAAGTAAAAATTGAAAAGATTCAAGAGAGTAACTTTAATGGACAAATCATCTCTTATGAAAGAACTGAGCACAATTTAGCTTCATTTGAAGAGATTTATAAATATTACAATAAACCTTATACTTGTGATGTAAATGGACATGATAATGCAGTAATTACTTACTCTTTTGGACTTACTGGAAAACCAAAAGGTATAGTAATTTCTCACAGAAACCTAATAGACTCAGCAAGAGTCGTATCTCAATATCTAAAATTAAAAGAAGAGGATGTAATCTCTGGAACTCTTATTTTTAATCTTGATTATGGATTAAATCAAATCTTTTGTTCTTTATATAAAAGAGCTACTCTAGCACTACATAGATTTATTTTAGCGGGTGATTTTTTCAATCACATCATAAAAGATAAAGTTACAGTACTACCTTTAATGCCAATAAATATAACGCAAATGTTTGATGAAGATGAATACAAACTTCCAAGCGCAGAATTACTATCAAATATTAGAGTTATAACTTCATCAGGAGGAAATGTAACTGCTAAAATGTTAAAAGATTTAGATAAGTACTTTCCAGATGCAAAATTTTATTCAATGCATGGATTAACAGAAGCTTTTAGATCAACTTATTTAAAACCATCACAAATTTGGATTAGACCAGACTCAATAGGAAAAGCAATTCCAGATGTTGAGCTATATGTTATAAATGAAGAAGGATATGAGTGTAAACCAAGGGAGATAGGAGAGCTTATACATAGAGGTGGATATATTTATAAAGGATATTGGAATGCTCCTGTTGAAACAAAAGAGAGATTTAAATCTATTGATATCTTAAAAAATGTAATCAACCTTGAGGGACAACTTTGTGATGAGATTGTTGTTGCAAGTGGTGATTATGTATATAAAGATGAGGAAGGATATTTATATTTTGTCTCAAGACGAGATGATATGATAAAAACAAGAGGTTTTAGAGTAAGTCCTTATGAAATAGAATCAGTTGTATCAAAAAATATCCCTCAAATTGAGCAGTGTGCAGTTTTTTCTATACAAAATCAAGAGATTGAAGAAGAGATTGTATTGGTTTACTCAAGTAAAAGTGAAATTCCTGTAAATGAAATCTTATTTGAATTAAAAAATCATTTAGCATCATATATGATACCTAGTAAAATTATTTATAACAAATCATTGCCATTAGTTCCAAGTGATAAAAATAAGATAAATAAAGAGATATTAAAACAAAATATTATAAATAATATTTAAATGAGTATAAAGTACGCTTGTTTTCTTAAATTTGGTTTAATTTTTGATATAAATCAAAGCTTTAAAAGAATAGTTTATATAAAATACCTAATAAAACAAAAAAGGATTGTAAAAATGAAAAAGATTTTGATTGCAACTTCGCTTTTCGCATGTGCATTATTTGCTTCTGATGGAGCAGCACTATATAAAAAGTGTGCAACTTGCCATGGAGCAAATGGTGAAAAAGTAGCTTTAGGTAAAAGTAAGATAATTAAAGATATGTCTAAAGCAGATTTTATTGCAGCAATGAAAGGTTACAAAGATGGATCTTATGGAGGACCAATGAAAGGTCTAATGAAAGGTCAAGTAGCTTCTTTAAGTGATGCTGATATTGAAGCGTTAGCTAATCATATCATAAAATAATTCTTTTTGTAAGATAGTAGCTTTTGCTATTATCTTATGAACTCAATTCTATCTCTTCCTTTATTTTTTGCTAAAATAACACCCTCTTTTGCTTTTTGAATAAACTCATTCTTATCTAAACAGTTATCAAAAAATGAAATTCCCATACTTACAGTTACATCAATAGGTCTATTTGGATGAAAAACTCTTTGAAATTTTATTTCAGCTTGTAAAGATTTAAGATTTTCTACTAAAAACTCTTTTTTACAAAAACAAAGTATTAAGAACTCTTTTGAATCATATCTATATACTTCACCATTTAAAATAGTTGCATAATTTAAAAGTTTTGTACCTAAGTACTCTAATACTTTATTTGCATACTCATATCCAAAAGTTTCATTTATATTTTTAAATTTATCAATATTTATTAAAACTGCATTTAATAAATATGAATTTTCTTGTTCTTGAAATTTTGATAAGTCTTCTTGCATTTTTTTTATATTATATGTTTTTGTTAAAGCATCTTTATTTATACTCTCTTCTAAAATAGCTTTTTCTTTTAGTAGTTGTTCAATTAAAGTATCTTTATAATCCTCTTCAATTTCGATATTTTTTTGTTCATAGATTTTACCTAAGTCAAATTCAAACTGATTAGATTTTGTACTATAATCAACTTTTTTGCACTCTATTACTATTGAGGGTTTATCTTCACCTAAGCCATTAGTTAATATAAGTTTATCAACTTGTTTAATAGTATAAGATATCTTATCATCTTTAATTATGGGTTCTATTAACTCTTTTTTCCAATATTTTGATGCATCTTTTTTTAGTATTTTACTTTTTTTTAATAATATATCTTCAAATAAATTTTTATCTATAGAAATTTTAAACATAATCAAATATTAGCAATAAAATACTTAATAAGTAAAATCATGAAAATCAATTATAAGAAAAACAAATATTAAATTTTATCGATTTTTAATATTAGTTTTAATAATATAATAAAAATAAATTATAAGGAGTTCTTATATGAGCTTAAGGGAAAAATTTACACCTATGTGTTTTCTAGGTGCACTTGGAGCAGGCGGATTATCTGTATCATTTTTTATGTATTTAATGTTTTTAGTACCACACAAAGAGACTCCAATGCCTATTTTTGAACAAATTTTTCCAAAACTTATGGAAGGTTCATGGTTATCTTTTGTTATAGCTTTTTCTTTGGTATTTATCATAGTTTTTGCTTTTTTTCACTTTAAATTTTTAATTTGGAATACAAAACAGTTTTTAGAGTTTAAAAAAACAGATAAATATAAAAGTTTAATTTCATCAAATGGTGAAGTTTCTTTAATGACTATACCTTTAACATACGCAATGACTATTAATGTTTGCTTTGTTTTAGGAGCTGTATTTGTACCAAACTTATGGAGTATTGTTGAATATATGTTTCCTTTTGCATTAATTGGCTTTACAGTTGCAGGATATTTTGCATTGAAAATCTTTATTGATTATTTTAGTAGAATTATCACAACAGGAGATTTTGACTTTACAAAAAATAATAACTTATCACAAATGATTTCTATTTTTGCTTTTGCAATGGTATCTGTAGGTTATGCAGCTCCTGGGGCTATGAGTAGTAACCTTACAATAAATGCAATTGGTATTTTTGGTTCACTATTTTTTGCAGCAATTTCAATATTGTTGTTAATAATAAAATTAACAATGGGTTTTAAAAATATGTTCGAACAAGGAATTTCACTTGAAGCATCTCCATCACTTTGGATAATATTACCAATTTTAACACTTCTTGGAATTGCTATGATTAGAATAAGCTTTGGATTAGACCATCATTTTAATGCACCACTTGCTAAATCATCACTATTTACACTAACATCTGTAATTGTATCACTACAAATTATATTTGGTCTTTTAGGTTATAAAGTAATGAAACAAATTGGTTATTTTGAAAAATATATTGAAAGTGAAGACCGTTCACCCGTATCTTTTGCACTAATTTGTCCAGGAGTTGCTTTCTTTGTTTTTGGAATGTTTTTTATAAACTTTGGATTAACTTTTAATGATGTAGTTACAAAATACTCAATTGCTTATTTTGTATTAATGATACCTTTTATGTTTATTCAATATAAAACAATAGTCTATTTCTTTAAGTTAAAAAGAAAATTCAACTTTTAAAAACATAGCTTGTGTTACAATCTTTTAAACTTACTTAGGAGATTGTAACAGTATGAGTAAAATATTAAAACCTACTTTTTTTCTATTTATTATAATCACATTTTTTACAGCTTGTTCAAATAAAAATATACAAATTCAAGATTTAAAAACTTATTCTCAAAATCCAAAAGATTATCTTAAAAATGAATCGTTTAAATTTAAAAATCAAAATATATATAATGAAAAATTTTATGATAAATATTTTGAAGTATGGAATAATCCCACTATTAAAATAAGCAAAAAAACTGCGTCTTGGGGTTTTTTATACAAAAAAAAAGATATCTATTTACAAAATTTTTCAAAAGCTTCAAAACAATGGTTTGATAAACAAATAGAAAATTCAAACTTTAAAGAGTTTAAATCAAAGCTTCAAAAAGCAATTGCGATTAAAAATAGCAATATCAAAGTATTACCAACAAAACAGATGATGTTTTATAATCCATATAATGCAGGAGAAGGTTTTCCTTTTGATTATAATCAAAACTCTTCTATTAAAATTAATACACCTATATTAGTATCTCACTTCTCAAAAGATAAAGCATGGGCTTTTATAAAAACATCTTCTTTTTATGGTTGGATAGATATTAGAGATATTGCTTTTGTTGATGAAGAGTTTATAAAAAAATTTAAAACAAAAAATTATGCAGTTGCAGTAAAAGATAAGTTCAATATCTATAAAAAGCATTTTATAGAAAATATTCAATTAGGAACAATATTTCCATATGAAAAAGATAAATTCTTTGTTGCAGCAAAAAAATCAAATCAAAAAGCATTTATTAAAACTATTAATATCAACAAAGAAAATATCTCTTTAAAACCTTTGAAATTTAACAATAAAAATCTTAGGAAAATTGCACAAGAACTTATAAAAGAGCAGTATGGATGGGGTGGTATTTTGGGGTTTAGAGATTGTTCAAGCTTTACTCAAGATTTTTTCTCAAGTTTTGGAATATATCTTGATAGAAACTCAAAACAACAAATAAAAAATGGCAAATACTACAAAATAAAAAACTTTACAAATAAAAAGAAAAAAGAGTTTATTTTAAAAAATGCTAAAGCCTTTAAAAGTTTAATATATCTAAAAGGACATATTATGCTTTATATTGGAAATATAAAAGATGAGCCTTTGGTCATGCATAATGTTTGGGGAGTTAAAACTAGAGTTTTTTTAAATAAAAAAGGAAGAAATATTATTGGAAAAAATATAATTAGTAGTTTAGAGTTTGGAAAAGAGTTAGAAACTTACGATGATACAAATACTGTTTTAGATAAAATTGAGGGTATTATTGTTTTAGATGAAAGATAAAAAAACTTCAGAACTTATCTTAAAATAGTAGTACAAAAAGAGTTAAACTTTTTTTGTACTACTCTTCACACTTTCTTAAATAAATCAATCTATAAACCATTGGAACATAATATAAATTTAAAATAGTTGCCCATAAAATACCAAAACCTAATGCAATAGCCATTGGCTGAAGAATTAAAGCTTGTCCTGAAGCAAAGAAAATAAGAGAACTTAAACCTAAAACTGTTGTAATTGAAGTAAGTAAAATAGGTCTTAATCTTAATAAAGCTTGTTCTTTTATTTGTTTTAATGTTTTTGCTTTTTTAATAAAATCCATCATAATAATACCATCATTTACAATAACTCCTGCAAGTCCCACTATACCTATAAGTCCTGGCATTGTAAGGTTTATTCCCATTATTACATGCCCTACTAATACACCTAAAATAGAAAGTGGAATTGTACTTATAATTATAAGTGGTTTAACCATAGAATCAAACATCCAAACAAGAGCTATAAAAATAAGAATAATCGCTATTAAAGCAGCTTCTGCCATCTCTTTTTGAACCTTTAAATTCTCTTCTTGTTCACCTTTTATATCTAGTTTTACTACACCTTTTAAACTATTTAAAACAGGCGTTAACTCTTCATATACATCAGAAGATGTAGTATCATTAATAGAAGCTGTAACACTTGTAATTCTTTTATTATTCTCTTTAAATATTTGTGAATATGCAGGTATTTTCACAAAAGTAGCCACATCTTTTAAAAGTACCCTCTTTCTATCATTTAATACTATTTCAAAACTATCTAAACTTGTTAATAAATCTTTATTTTTACTTTCAAAAACAACTTCAACAATACCCTTTTTATCAAACATTTTTGAGTATGCTGCTTTTGAATAAAAAGGTCTTAATTGATTAAGAATAGTCTCTTCATCAACTCCTATTTGCTGCCCATATCTATTTACTTTAAATTTTAATTCAAAATTTCCCAAAAGTGCATCATCAGCTATATTTGAAACTCCATTTATTGAAGATAACTTCTTTTTTAATTTATCAACTGCTTCATGAACTTTTTTATTTTCTCCTGATACTGCTATTTCAATATCATTTTTAACAATACCTGCTTTTGGAGTAAAGATTTTTAACTCATCAAACTTTGAAGTATCAATATTTTTATCTATTATACTTTTAATCTTTTTTTCCAATTCTTGTGCGCTTAATTGTCTAATCATATTTGAATCATCATATTTTGGTGATAAATATGGATTTATATACTTATCAAAAAAGTTTTGTGGTGCTCTTTCATTTAAGTTTACAAAAAGTTGAAAATAAAACTCTTCATTTTGAGGTTGATTTTTCCCATCTAGTTTCATTCCAATAACAGAACTAATAGAACTTACTTCTGTATCAAAATCTATACTATTAAGTAATAACTTCTCTATTTTTAAAACAGATTTCTCTGTTTGTTCTATTTTGTTTCCTACACCTACTGAACCACTTATATATACTTGTGTTGTATCAAATGATGGCATAAATTGAAATTTTAAGCTTTTAAATAAAATAAATGTTATTGAAAATATTACACTTATCATAATAACTAAAGTAAGATATTTACCTTTTAACAAAAAGTCTAAAACTTTTGAATAGAGTTTTTTATTAAAATCCCATACTTTATGTGACCTTCTACTTTCATTGCTTACTTTTAAAATCTGCATAGAATGCAATGGTAAAAAGAAAAATGCTTCAAGTAAAGAAGACAATAATAGTATTGTTATCATAATAGGAAGTATTTGCATAAACTTTCCCGTCTCTCCACTCATAATAAGTATAGGTAAAAATGCAAAAATCGTAGTTGCAGTTGCAGTTAAAACAGCAGGAAACATCTCTAAAGCTCCATCTCGTGCAGCAGTAAATCTATCTTTACCCATTTCCATATGTCTATATATATTTTCTGCAACAACAATTGCTTCATCTACAAGCATTCCAAGGGCAATTAAAGCTCCTAAAAGTGAAAGCATATTTAAACTATAACCTAAATAATCTGCTCCAATTAAAGCAATCATAAAAGAAGTTGGAATACCAATTGCAATAACTATTGCAATTCTTACATTAATAAATAAAAGTAAAGCAATAAAAAGCAAAATCAAGCCAAACAATATATTAGAAACTACAGTATTAAGTCTATTTTTAATCCAAATAGAAGTATCAATATAAGTATCAAACTCAATATCAGAATAGACTTCTTCATAATCTTTAGTAATTTGCTTTATTTTTTTTACTAATTCAATTGAGTCACCCTCAAAACCTTTATTTATTCCTATTGCAACATTTCTTTTTGCATTAAAATGAGAAATATCATCTACATCTGCAAGTTGAAAATCAACATTTGCTATATCTTTTAAGTATAATTTTTTATTACTTACTTTTAAAATAGTATTTTTTATATTTTCAATATCTTTTTGACCGTTGAAAGTACTTAAATAGTAGTGTCTTGAAGTATCTTTTATAATTCCAACTGGGAAAATAGAGCTTATTTTTTGTACAGCATTTATTACTTCTACTTTATTTAAGCCCAATGCTTCAATTTTATTTTCATCAAAACTAATAAGTAACTCTTTATCTGTTTTACTAAATACTGTAACTTCAGATAAATCTTTTAGTTGCATAATCGTTGATTTTACATCATCTGCTATTTCTAATAATTGATTTTTATTTTTTGAACCATCTTTTGAGTATAAAGAGACTGTAATTAAAGGAAAAGTATGTTCAATAGTCTTAACAGTCGGCTCATCCATATCTGTTGGAAGATTTGTTTTAACTTGTGCAATAATATCTTTTACATCATCAACAACTAAATTTGGATCTTCACCATCTTTTAAATCAACTTTTATAGTAAAAAAACCATTTTTAATTACAGAAGTAATTTTTTTTGCTTCACTAAGACCTAAAAGTTCATCTTCAATATCTTCAACAGCGATTTTATCAAGTAAGTCAGAACTAGCTCCACTGTATGAGCCAGTTATAGAAACTGCATCAAGTGATGAGGGAGGAAAAATCTCTTTTGGAATGTTATTATATGAAAAAATTGATATGACAAGCAAAAAAACCAATAACATATGATTTAGCACTGGTTTTCTTAATGCAAACTCTATCAAATTTCGTATCACTTTTTCTCTTCTAGTGATTTTATTATAAGAGAATCAACAATTTGATTTTTAAACTTCATATCTTCAAGTTGTTGTGCTAGAAATCGATTCTCTTCTTTTAAAGATATATAATGTGCATAAAGTTTATTTACATCTTTACTTACATAATATATATTATTTGTTAGATAAATCTTTGGTATATACAATAACAAAGCTATAGCTAATAAAGAAAAAGCAATAATTAATGAATTTCTAGCATCAAGCCTAATCAAATCTAAAAATCCTTAATTTTGAACTTCTGCTTCTTGGATTTTGCTTTATTTCAGCTTTTGTTGGGGTGATTGGTTTTTTAGTAAGAATCTTTCCTAAAGCATTATCATTTCCACAAGTACATCTAAAAGCTTCTGGTGGGCATACACAAGATTTTGTCCATTTTTTAAAATAATTTTTTACAATTCTATCTTCTAGTGAGTGAAAAGAGATTATTGCGATGATACAATTTTTTGGTTTTATTAATTCAATTGATTCAAATAATCTTTTTAAAACTCCTAATTCATCATTAACTTCTATTCTTATTCCTTGAAAAGGAAGTGTTGCTGGGTGTATTTTACCCTTATGCATATTTTTATATAAAAACTCTGCAAGCTCTTTTGCAGAACTAAAAGGTCTATTATTTACTATTAATGAAGCAACTTTTTTATACTCTCTTACTTCCCCATACTCTTTAAATATATTTTCTAACTCAACTTGAGAGTAGCTATTTACAACAATATTTGCATCTAAATCTTGTGTTTGATCCATCCTCATATCTAAAGTATCACTTTCAAAACCAAAGCCCCTTTGTAGTTTATCAAGTTGTAAAGAAGAAACTCCAATATCAGCTAAAATACCTTTTATATTATAATCTTTAAACTTGTCTAAAACATGTTCAAAGTTGCCTTTATTGAAAATAACTCTATTTTCATAATCTTTTAATCTATTTTTTGAAAAAGCTAAAGCTTCATCATCTTGGTCATTGCATATTAATTTTATATTTTCATTTTGAGAAATTATTCCTAAGCTGTGTCCAGCATAGCCTGTTGTACAATCAATTATATATCCATCTTCAATATCAGTAAAAGCTTCTAAGGTCTCTTGATACAAGACGGGAACATGTGGAATATCCATATTAAAAAGGTCCTTATTAAATTTTATATATAATACCTAAATTTTGATTTAAGGCATTTTAAAATGATTAATACAAAGATAGTAAAATTATTAAGTAATTTATCCCTAACAATGTTTAGAAAAAACTTTTTTGGGATATACCATGGGGCTATATCTGCAAAAGTTGATCACAACTCATTTATAATAAATACATCAGACGCAATTTTTGATGAGATGAGCGAAAATTCATTTTGTCATTTAAGTACAACCAAGCAAGATTATAGATGGAATATTGCAAGTATTGAATCGCATATACATGCAACAATATACAATAATATACATGAAGCAAAATATATTGCTTTTGGAGTACCAATTTTTACAACAGCATATACATTAGATCATGACTTAATTGTTTTTGATGACTATTTTGGAAAAACAACTTTTGGTGAAGTCCCTATAATTAATCCAGGCAATTATGATTCATGGTATGATAGAAACGCACTTGAAATTACAAAATATTTAAAAGAATCTCATACAAATGTAATGATAATAAAAGGTGTTGGCATGTATATATATGATAGAGATATAAATGAACTTGTAAGGAAAATTGCTATCATGGAAAATAGTTGTAGATTGCTAAGTATTAGGTCATCTTACCAGTAAAATATTAAATTTTTCTAAAATATTATCTATAAAAGCCCAATATACGCATACTTTTAGCTTTTTTAAAGGTTAAATAGTATAAAGTTTGATAACATTTTAATTTATACAAGGAGTTCTTCTATGAACAAGGCTGAATTTATCGATGCAGTAGCTGCAAAAGCTGGTTTATCAAAAAAAGACGCAAAAAATTCTGTTGACGCAGTATTAGATACTATTACAGAGACTTTAGTTAAAAGAGATACAGTAAGTTTCATTGGTTTTGGAACATTCTCAACTTCAGATAGAGCTGAAAGAACAGCAAAAGTTCCAGGAACAGATAGAACTGTAACAGTACCTGCTACTACAGTTGCAAAATTTAAAGTTGGTAAAGCTCTAAAAGAAGCAGTAGCTAACAAATAGTTATCGCATCGTTTAAAAGTCTATCCATTTACTTGGATAGGCTTTTTTTAATGTATCAAGCCTGTGTGGTGAAACTGGTAAACACGTCGGATTCAAAATCCGATGACTTAGGTCTTGAGGGTTCGAGTCCCTCCACAGGTACCATCTACTTTTAAATAATAAATCAATTCTTAAGATACTTTCTAAACTTATCAAATCTTAATACCAAATTTATTGACACTAATTTTTTTAATGTCTCACAACTTTAAATAATACTTTATTAATCAATAGTATAAAGAATATAAGTAATATAAAAGTCACTAATTTATAAAATCTACAAATAGGAGTAATTATGTTAGAAAAAATTAAATCAATATTTAAAAAGAAAACTTATCCTTGTATTGTTTGGGATGGCAAAGCTATGAAATACCTAAACCTAAATCAAAAAGAGATTGATGACATAAGAACAAATCCAAAATATAAAAACTGGTCAGTAACAATAAATCAAGAATAATCAAATCTTCAAAAAATAAAATCAAACAAAAACAAATATTATCATATTAAAATACCTTTTATTTATTTTATTTTTTGTTTTAATTTGTTAAAATAACATCATAATTTGTTTTAAAATAGTTTTATTTATAATAAAGGCTTTTAGATGGAAAAAGAAATTTATAATTTATGTGATTTTTTAAACCAAGATGAGATTGATTTTTTAAAAGATAGAGATAGGATTTTATTAACAAATAAAGATAAAATCACAATGTATCTAAAATCAAATAATAGTTTAAAACAGCAAGTTACTAAGATTAAAAAAGAGTTCGATATTGATATTTCAGTTTTTACATATAGAAATTTTCTATTAAAGTATTTTAAAAAAGCTTATGAAGAACACAATATAAA
>NZ_JBSRRO010000015.1:0-53916 GCF_055140965.1 Malaciobacter sp. | reverse complement strand
CAGATCCATACCGAACCTGGAAGTCAAGCACTTCTGCGCTGATAATACTGCACCTTTCAGGTGTGGAAACGTAGGCCTCTGCCAGCTCTTGAGTTTTTATAAGCCCTTATCTATTTTAACTTATTTAAGTTATCTTAGATATGGGCTTTTTTTTTAGCCTTTACTTTATTTATTGCTTATTCTGCCTTACATTTACTCTTTTTATTTTTATTCCTTACATCTATATTCTTTTACAGGTTTGCCTTTTTATTTATTGTTTCTTTTTATATTATTAAACGATTAACATCATATTAAAATTTAGTAGATATAATATCTAATATTTTATAAGGAAAAATAATGAGTGATAGACTACATGAAATTATTGGGCAAATTGGTATATTTCATAATGAATTTATTAAAAATAATAAGATTAAAGATGTTGATATTATATTAGATGAACTAGCAAATGAAGAGGAAGATTTATTAAATCATTATTGTAAACTTTTATTGCAATATTATTTTCAAGAAAATGATATAGAAAATGTGAAAAAATTACTTTTAGCAGGCTATAAATTTGATATAAAAATGGATGATGTTCAAGCTGCATTTTGTAATATAAAGTCTGGAAAAGAAAATGTTATTGAGTTTCTAGATGAAAGTGTTGTTTTTTTAAAAGATACAAATTTTGAAAAGCCTTTAGAGCAGATGTATAAGTATTATAATTCAAATGAAGAGAATAAAGCCAATTTAGAACATGCAATTTCTGTTATTCAAAAGAATAGATATGTTTGTTCATATGCTTATAAAAATAAGAATAAAGAGTATGCAAAACTATTTTTAAATGAAGGTTTACTTGAGAGTTTAAAAAGAGATTTGCCTTATTTATTAAAATAATACTTATATAAGTAATGATGTAATTAAAGCTATGTATAGTGCAATAACTATTACCAATAAAGCTGAAAAACTTAACATAATACACCTTTTGATTTAAAAGGTATATTATATTTTTAATAAGTAAAATTATTGTGACTTTTTACTTTAATTTTATATTGAATGGATAAATTTTGAAGATTATACATTTTAGTGATACCCATTTAGGTTTTAATGATTTAGATATATTAAATAGTGATGGTATAAATCAACGTGAAGCTGATTTTTATAAAGCATTTGATGATATAGTTCAAAGTATTATTAAGATTAAACCTGATTATATTATTCATACAGGGGATTTATTTCATAGGAGTAGTCCAAGTAATAGAGCAATTGCATTTGCACTAGATAAATTTGCATACTTAAATAGTTTGAATATACCTATAATTTTAATTGCAGGAAACCATTCTACTCCAAGAACTATAAGCTCAAAACCTATTCTTTCAATATTCGATAATTTTACCAATATTTATTGTGCTTACTCATGTAAATATGAATCTTTTGAATTTGATAATATTATATTTCATACTATTCCTCATTTAAATGAGGAAAATGCTATTTATAATGAACTTGATAAATTGGAATCTTCTATTAAGAATACGAAAAAAAATATCATGATGTTACATTGTAGTGTTGGAGCATCATATTTGATGAGTGAGTTTGGAGAGTTTGTTTATCCTAAAGATAAAGAGTATATTTTTGAGAAAATGGATTATGTTGCCCTTGGACATTGGCATGGATTTTCAAAAGTTGGAAAATATGAAAATGTATTTTATAGTGGAAGTAGTGAAAGAACTTCTTTAAATGATAAAAGAAACAATAAGGGATATATTTTAGTAAATCTAAATAATAGTTTAGAGCTTGATTTTAAACATATTTCAATTAGACCTTTTTATAGCTTTGAGATTGATGGAAATGATTTTGAAAAAGAGCTAAGTTTAATCGATAAATCAAATCTTAGTGGAGCAATTATACAAGTTATAATAAAAAATTTAACAGCTTTAAAATCTATAGACATCTCAAATCTTCAAATAAAAGAGTATTTTACTAATTGTTTGCAAGTTCTTGTTAAAAGAGAGTTTATAAAAGAAGAAGATTTTAAAGTTGATGATATACAAGCAATATCTTTAAAAGAGTATTTTACAGAGTTTTTAGAAGAATATTGTACAAAAGATGAATATGAAAGATTAAAGTCTAAATCAGATGAACTTTTTGCTAAGTATGAGGAAAGTTATGATGATATTAACTAAACTTAGTTTAAAAAACTTCAAGAAATATAAAGATTTTGAAATAGACTTTTATGATGGACTAACTGGAATAATTGGAAAAAATGGAAGTGGAAAATCAACTATCTTTGATGCAATACTATTTGCATTATATGGAGAACTTAAATCTAAAGGTTCAAAAGAGTTAATTAAGAATGTAAGAGCAAATAGTAAAGATGAATTGATTGTATTGCTTGAATTTGAGTTTGAAAATCTAAACTATAAAGTAATAAGAGAGTTTAGAGGAAAGAATTTAAATGCAATTGCAAAACTTTATAAAAATGATGAATTAATTGTAAATGGTGCAAAAGATGTAACTAAGTATATTATTAATATGACAAAAATGACAAAAGACGCATTTTTAAATACACTATTTGCTTCACAAAAAGAGTTAACAAGTCTTAGTAGTTTAGATAATGAACATCGTAAAAAGATGATAAGAAAACTTTTAGGATTAGAAAAAATTGATCAAATTGAAAAATTTTTAAAAGAGAGTATTTCAGATTTAAATAAAGAGATAAAGAGTTTTTCTTCTTTTTTATTAAGTATTGAGCAAGTAGATGAATATGAAACACATATTAAAAATTATAAAGAGTCTTTAAAAATACTAAAAGAGAAAATCAATTTAAGAGAAGAACAAAAACAAAAACTTATAGATGAAGAAAAATTAATTAAAGAACAGTTAGTTCGTTTTGAGAAGATAAAAGAACAAAAAAATGATTATCAAAATAAAATTAAACTTTTTGAGTCAAAATTAGAATCAACAATAAAAAATATAAATGAATTGCAAACTCAAAAAACTCAATTAGAAGCAAAAAAAGAAGAGTATAAAATAAAAAAAATTCTCAAAAGTGATTATGAAAAAATTGTAAATAGTTTAAAGCAACAAGATGATTTAAAAGAAAAATATTTAAAGAAAATTGGACTTATAAAAGAAAGAGATGAGTTAAGACTTGCATATAAAAAACAAAAAGACGATATAAAGTTTTTAGAAGAAGAAATAGTAAATATTAATTCTGTGCAATTAGAACAAAAAGAGCTAAAAGATAAAATAAAGTTGTATCAAAAACAGCTACAAGATAAAAAGATTGATGAACGAGAACTTAGGGATAAAATAGCAGGAGAACAAAATCTAATTAAAGATACTAAATCAAAGATTCAAACTATTCAAAGTTTAGGTAAAAACTCTAAGTGTCCTACTTGTACTAGAGAACTATTAGATGATTATGATAAGGTTTTAAATTCATTGTATGAGCTAATAGAAAAAACTTATGAGAAAAATATTTATATTTATGAATCAAAATTAGAAGAATTAAATAAAAGAATTGAAATAAAACAAGATGAGTATGATAAAACTGTATTAAAAGAAAAAGAGATTCATTCCAAACTAAATATTTTAAATGAAAGAAAAAAGGATTTATTAAAAAGTAAATCATATTTAAATGATATAGAAACAAGAGGAAAAGGAAATAACGAAGCTATTGAAAAACTTCAAGAGTATATATATGACAAAAAACTACATGAAGATATGATTGATAAGTTTCAAAATTTAAAAGTTGAATATGAATATTTAATAAGTTTAGAAGCACAATTGCAAGGTGAAAATAAATTACTCATCTCTTTAAAAGAAGCAGTAAAAGAAAAAGAGTCTTTAGTTTTAAAAATAAGTCAATTGAAAAATGATGTAAAAGAGATATTATATGATGAGAATACTCATATTTTATTGAAAAAGAATTTAGATGAAACTCTTAGAAAAAAAGATGATTTAACAGAATTGCTTTATAATAAAAAACTTCAAGAATCAAAAATTAATGGTGAGATAAATAGTATAAATAACAGATTAAAAGAGAATGAAGAGCAAAAAATAAAACTTCAAGTTAAGATTGAAGATTTAAATGATTATACAAAATTAAAACTATCTATGGCTGAGTTTAAAACAAATATTAATTCAAAAATTGCTCCAAAAATATCTCAAATTGCATCAAATATGTATTCTAAAATTACAAAAGGGAAATATCAATTTATAGAAGTTTCAAATGATTTTGATTTTTATATTTATGATGATGGGAAAAAATACCCAATTGAAAGGTTTAGTGGTGGAGAGGTTGATTTGGCAAATTTAGTTTTACGAATTGCTATTTCAAAAACATTAATGGAGTTAAATGGAAGTTCTCAAATTGGATTTTTAGCATTTGATGAAGTTTTTGGAAGTCAAGATGAAACTAGAAGACTAGAAATACTTGAGGCCTTTCATACAATAAAAGAGCAATATAGGCAGATATTTTTAATCAGTCATGAAACAGAAATTAAAGAGATGTTTGAAAGATTAATTGAACTATAGAAGTGAGACCGTTATAAATTCGGGAGTGTTAGAAATTCTGTGTCAAGTCACCTAAAGTAACAAATTCATACTTGTTACAACTCTAAATAGTTATCCAATCTCCCTTCGAAAAATATAGCAAGTTGGGAGATTGTTAAACTCCAATTATGAACTGGTTGAGTCCATTTTTCTTTTGCATTTAATATTCCCATATACAACAATTTTAAAAGTGAATTCTCATTTGGAAATGCTCCTTTTGTTTTGGTTAATTTTCTAAATTGCCTATGCACTGATTCTATAATATTAGTTGTATACATTATCTTTCTAATTGCAGTTGGGTATTTAAAATAATAAGATAAATTCTCCCATTTATTTTGCCAAGATTGAAGTACTATTGGGTATTTTTTACCCCATTTTTCATCTAGTTTTATAAGCTCTTCTTCTGCAAGTTCTTTTCTTGTTGCTTGATATACAAGCTTTAAATCTCTCATAAACTCTTTTTGATCTTTAGAAGCTACATACTTCAATGAGTTCCTTATTTGATGTACAACACAAAGTTGTACTTCTGTTTTAGGAAATATCGTCTTAATAGCTTCTGGAAAGCCTTTTAGTCCATCAACTGAAGCAATTAGTATATCTTCTAATCCTCTATTATTTAAATCAGTTAGAACACTAAGCCAAAAATTGGCTCCCTCACTTTGAGATAGATACAAACCTAGAATATCTTTTTTACCATCAATTCCCATCCCTAAAACTGTGTAAACTGCTTTTGTTACATACTTTCCACCATCTTTTATTTTATAATGTATTGCATCAAGCCAAACAAATGGATAAATAGATTCTAAGGGTCTACTTTGCCAAGCTTTTACCTTATCTATAATTTTATCTGTAATAGCATTTATTGTTGCACTTGATAATTGTATTTGATATATCTCTTCAATATGTTTTATAATATCTCTATAGCTTAATCCCAAACCATACATAGATAATATTTTTTCTTCTATTTCATTAGATATTGTTGTTTGGTTTTTCTTTACAAGTTGTGGTTCAAAAGAACCTGTTCTATCTCTTGGAGTATTCAATTCAAAGGAACCACTTGTTGATTTTATTGTTTTAGAGGTTTTACCATTCTTTCTATTTTTATTTCCAGCAAATACATCTTGAGTTATATGAGAATCTAATTCTGCTTCTAAAGCAGCTTCTACTAATTGTTTCACCAAAGGAGCAAGTACTCCATCTTTACCATTTATATTTTTACCTGCAAGTAAATCTTGTACTGCTTCATTAAAATCAAATTGTTTTTTCTCTTCCATCTATATCAATCCTTATAATATTTATTATATCAGATTGACACAGATTTTCTAACACTCCCATAGAAGTAGATAATCTACTTCTATATGAAATATTAGAAACTTTCCCAATCATCATTTGATGTATTATCTGAAAATTTATTATCACTTTTTATTCTCTTTTTTACTTTAGAGTTTTCTTTATTTTGAAAGTTGTGATTTGTTCTATTCTCTTCTTTTTCTATTGTGATACTATTTTTTCCATCAAAATCTTTTGCATCTGCATGTTCAATAATCATATTTGATATTTCAAGAGTTTTTTTAGCAATAACATCAGCTTGTGAAGCATTTTGAGCATTCTCTTGTGTTATCTTATCTAAGTTATTTACTGCATCATTTATTTGAATCATACCTGTTGATTGCTCTTTACTAGCAGTTGTAACATTATCTATTAAGTCTAAAGTTTTAGTAATATTCTCATTTAACTCTTCATAACCTGTAATCATATTATCAGCAACTTTTTTACCTTCAGTTGTTTTTTGTTGTGCTTGTTCAACTAAATCTTTAATTTGTTTTGCTGCTTCTGCACTTCTGTTTGCAAGATTTCTTACTTCTTGAGCAACAACCGCAAATCCTTTTCCAGCTTCACCTGCTGTTGAAGCTTCAACAGCAGCATTTAATGATAAAATATTTGTTTGAAATGAGATTTGATCAATTACTGTAATTGCTTCTGTAATTGCATTAGTTTGATTATTTATATCTTCCATAGAGCTAGCTGTGCTGTTTGCTAATTCTCTTCCTGAAGATACAGAGTATTTAACTTTTTCACCGTAACTAGCCATTTGAACAGTTGTTTCTGTGTTATTTTTGATATTTGATGTTATCTCTTCTAGGCTTGCTGCTGTTTCTTCAAGTGATGTTGCTTGGCTATTTGCAGCATTTGCAATTTGATCCATGTTTAAAGTTAGTGTATTTGCACTTTGATTAAGAATTAAGCCTGTTTTTTTATTCTCTATTAATGTTTCTGTAATTACATCTCTTAAAATATTTACATCATCTTCAAGCTCTTTTATTATACCCTCAAGATTATTATCTTCAAGTTTTGGTTTAAAATCTAATTTTGAATATGAATTAAGAACTGTCATAATATTTTCAAAGTTAGAATTTAATGTTTCAAGCATCTGATTTATAATATTTTTTAATTCACTTAATGCAGGATTGTTCGAGTCTTCTGAAATTCTTGTATCTAAATGACCTTTATTAATCTTATTTGCTACTTCAATTGTATTTGCAATCAATCTTTTATCAGCTTGAATATTTGCTTTTGTTTTATTGATATTTTCATTGATAAGTTTAGACATCATTCCTAACTCATCTTTTGAATCAACAATTTCAAGATTTATATCATCTTTTTCAAAGTTAATAAAAGCAAAAAAGTCTGTTAATCCTTTTCTTACTAGATCAACATCTATTAATATTGTAAATGCAATAGTTCTTGCTAAAATTAGAGTAAGTAAAACACCAATTGCACTTAAAATACCAAAAAGTATCATTTCATATTTAGCATCACTCATCTCATTATTAATTGTTTCAATTAAATGTTCAGCTAAGAAATTTTCTACTTTTTTTAATAAATTAATTTTTTTAGTAATTGTATCAAACCAATAGGCTGCATCTACTCCAAAATTTGAATCTTTTTGACTATAAAGTGCAGTATTCCTCATCTTATTTACTTCTTCAACAGCTTCTCCTCTTACAGTTTGTGCATAAAAGTTTTTTGCTAAGGTGTCAGAAACTTTTAAAAATGAATCCATGTAAGAGTTTTGTGCTGCTATAAGATTGTAAAACTTTGCTTTCATTCCAGGTCCAAAATTGTCCCTTGCAAAAGTATTTGTTCCAACAGCCCTTTCAATCCCAGCTCTCTCTTTTGAAAGTAAAAAGTTCATGTATGCAATCAAGTCTTGTGAAACTTTGGCATTGCTTGAAAGTTTTGTAATACTACTAATAGTATTTAAAAGCATGGCATTTGTGTTTGTATAATAGCCTATTGCATCAGAAGTTTTTATTTGTAAATTTGTAACTTCTGATCTAATCTTTGATAATCTTGTAAGATTTTGTAAACTATTTTCAAGATTACTTCTAAACTCTTCAGAGTAGTTATTTTCATTAAAGTTTGATAAAAAAGCTTTTATATCTTGAAGCTTATTATCTGTTAGATTTCGTTGACTTGGAAGCTTATTTTGAAACTTTGTTCCTTTACTTCCTAAATAACCAGCTGTCATACCTCTCTCTTTTTGAGTTTCATGTACTAAAGCACCTATTTTTGTAGAAAGTATAATAACTTTATCTAATTGCTTTAAGTTATCATTATATTTATATGAGTCATAACCTAATTTTGCTGCTAGTAGAATAACTACGCATAAAGGTATTGACATTATTAATATAAGCTTTTGCTTTATCGACATTCTAGAAAGCATTGTGACCCCTTTTTGACACTTTATTGTTTTTTTAATGTTGCCTATTCTTTTATTATTAATTAGAATATATAAATATTGCTTAATAGCTTTTTAATTTTTTGTTTACTATTTTGCAAAATATGTTATAATACTAATTAAAAAGGTTTCATTATCTCAACATTTAATTCTCTTAATATTTCTAAAGAACTTTTAGAAAATCTTAACTCTTTAGAGTTTAAAAATATGACTAAAATTCAAGAAAAAACTCTTCCTTTATTACTTAATAATAGTGATGTAATAGCACAAGCAAAAACAGGTAGTGGAAAAACCATATCTTTTAGTATTCCTCTTGTTGAAAAGTTAGAAGTAAAAAAGTTTACAATTCAATCAATGGTGATTTGCCCAACAAGAGAGCTAGCAAATCAAGTTGCACAAGAGATTAAAAAACTTTGTAGGCATATTCATAATGTAAAAGTTTTAACTTTATGTGGAGGAGTTCCTTTTAAGCCACAAGCAGCTTCATTAAAACATAAAGCGCATATTGTAGTTGGAACTCCTGGAAGATTATTAAAACATATTAGTGAAAATAATATAGAGTTAGAAAATATTAAGACATTAGTTTTAGATGAAGCTGACAAAATGCTTGATATGGGATTTTATGAAGATGTGATTTCAATAGTTAATGAATTGCCAAAAGATAATAGACAAACTTCATTATTTTCTGCAACTTTTGAAGAAAATATAAAAGTTTTAGCAAAAGACATTTTAAATAATCCAATATTTATACAAGATGATGATATACACTCAAATCAAAAAATTACGCAAGTTTTTTATAAGATTGCACAAGCTTCAAAAACTTCACTTATTCCTTCTTTAATCTCATCAAATAAAGCAAGTTCTGTTTTGATTTTTTGTAATAGAAAACTAACTTGTGAAGAGTTAGCAGATGAAATATTTGAATTAGGCTTTGATTGTGTTGTTTTAAACAGTGATTTAGATCAAAAGCAAAGAGATGAAACTATTGTACTTTTTTCAAATAAATCTTATCCTATTATGATTGCAACAGATGTTGCTTCAAGGGGATTAAATATTGATGATATTGATTTAGTTATAAACTATGATGTAGCAAAAGATGAAAAAGTCCATATCCATAGAATTGGAAGAACTGCTAGAGCACAAGCAAAGGGTAAAGCAATTACTTTATATACCAATGAATATGAAATTGAAGAAATAAAAGAGCTTTATAATGATATTGAATTTAGTTCAATACAAAATTTAGAAGATGATTTATCTTATAATTTAATGCCAGAATATAGAACTTTATATATTAATGGTGGCAAAAAAAATAAATTAAGAGCTGGTGATATTGTTGGTGCATTGATTCATCAAGTAGGTTTAAAAAGTGAGGATATTGGTAATATTGATATTTTTACATTTCACTCTTATGTTGCAATAAAAAAAGAGTATGAATTAAAAGTCTTAAAAGAATTAAATAACAATAAAATCAAAGGTAAAAAATATCAAGTCTATAAAAGGTAATTACTTTTTATAGCTTGATTTTTTTAAGTCTTCATACTCTTCTTTGCTTATTTCACCTTTTATATATCTTTGTTTTAATTTTTCTAGATTTTCTTGTTTCTTTTTTCTTTTTTTTGAAAAAACAATAATAAATATTACTAAAAAAATAAAAAACACAGCTAAATAATAACTAGAGTGCATAAACCCATGTGCATACATCAATAATCCTTTTTTTAATTATATACTAACAATCTAAAAATTTTGTCTATTTGACATATTAACAAAAAAGTTTAAACTAAAGAATAAAATATTAATTATGCAACTTAGTTGCACTTAAGAAAAAAGTTATATAATTCAAAAAAAACTATTATAAATATAAAGAAGATTATTATGGATATAAAAACATCAAATATAGCAAATTTACCTAGCAAACATGGAAAATTTAGAATAAAAGCTTATAAACAAGACAATCAAGAACATCTTGTAATTATGTCAAGAGATTTTGAAAAAATAGAGTCTCCTTATGTAAGAATACATTCAGAATGCTTAACCGGAGATACCTTAGGTAGTTTAAAGTGTGATTGTCAAAATCAACTTGAGTTAGCATTGAAATTTATAGGTGAAAAGGGTGGCTTGATTATTTATCATAGACAAGAGGGTAGAAATATTGGTTTATTAAATAAAGTAAATGCTTATGCTTTACAAGATAAAGGTAGGGATACCGTTCAAGCAAACTTAGAACTTGGTTTTAAAGAAGATGAAAGAGATTATAGTGTTGTTGATTTTATTTTTAAAGATTTAAATATTAAATCAATAAAATTAATAACAAATAATCCTAAGAAAATAGAGTATGTTGAATCTTTAGGTGTAAAAATTACCCAAAGAATATCAGCAATAACAAAATCAAATGTATACAATGAAAATTATTTAAATACAAAGAAGGAGTATTTTGGGCATTTTTTATGATTATATTGTAATCAACTTGTAATAATATTTTGGCAAAATCTGCCAATATTAATGTCAAGGAAAAAAATGAAAAATCTTTCTGTTAAATTAAAGCTATCAATATCAACAATTATAGCAGTGGTTGGACTTACTGCTATTACTTTGTTGATGTTTTTAGCAATTTCTAATGTAAGTAATATTAATAAAGCTTCCCAAGATATAGAAATTCTTCAATCAAAAATGTTAAAATTAAGAATTAATGAGAAAAACTTTTTAAATAGTTTAAATATAAATTTTGCGCAAGAGTTATTAAAAGATTATAAGGAATTAGTTAATCATACAAATAATCTTAATAGTTTGCTTGTTTCAAATTCTATTAGCACAAAACAAATTGATAATTTTTTAGAATCTTTAAAAGAGTATAAAACTATTTTTGAAAAAGTAGTAAGCAAACAAAAAGAGATTGGACTAAATCACAAAGATGGCTTGTATGGAAGTTTAAGGAATACAGTTCATAAAGTTCAAAAAATTGGTGATGAGGTGGGTTACCAAACTATGAATGTTAAACTTCTTGAATTAAGAAGACATGAAAAAGATTTTATGTTAAGAAAAGATAAATCTTATGTGGATAAGTTTAATTTAACAATTAGAAAATTAAGATTTGTTGTAAGAAGTAATAAAACACACATTAATAAAGAACAAAAAAAACAGATATATTCAAGCTTAAAAAAATATAGAGAAGATTTTTTAGCATTGGTTCAAGCTGAAGAGATTAAAGGACTTTCTAATAATGAAGGACTTTTAAAAGATATGAAAGATATAGTTTTAAAAAGTGAAGAAATACTTAAAACAGCTGTAAATGAAGTTTTGACTCAATCTAAATCAAAGGTTAATAAACTTAAAACTTTTGCTTTTGTATTAGCTTCTGTTATGATAATACTTTGCCTTTTCTCTTCTTATTATATTGCTAATCAAGTTATTTCTAATATTAATAAATTTCATAAAGGTTTAGTTGGATTTTTTAGTTTTTTAAATAATCATCAAAATAAAAGTGTTGATGAAATAAAGATTGATTCAAATGATGAATTTGGAAGTATGGCTAGGATTATTAATGAAAATATTCAAAATACAAAAGAGAATATAAAAAAAGAATCAGAATTAATTGCTGATACAACAAATGTTGCTAATATGATAAAACAAGGACATTTAAGTAAGAAAATATCTGTTAGTTCAAATAATGAAACATTAAATGAATTAAAAGATGTGATTAATCAAATGTTAGAAAATATGAGACAAAATATTTTAACAATAATGAATGTTCTTGGTAGTTATAGAGATTATGATTATACTAAATTTGTTGATTCTTCGAAAATGCAAGGAAGTATGGAAAAGTTAGCACAAGATGTAAATAGTGTAGGGCATACAATAACTCAAATGCTAAAAGATAGTAGAAAAACAGGAATTTATTTAGAAAATGATTCTAATTCTTTAACACAATATGTAAATGCATTATCACAAATTTCAACTCAACAAGCTGCTAGTTTAGAAGAGACAGCTGCTGCAATAGAAGAAGTTACTACAAATATCGAAAATACAACAAGACAATCAATAAAAATGTCAAAAATCTCAAATGAAACTAAACAAGCAGCCTTAAATGGTAAAAATATGGCATCTAAAACAGTTAAATCTATGGAAGATATAAATGAAACAGTAACTAATATAAATGAAGCAATAACTGTAATAGATCAAATAGCATTTCAAACAAATATTCTAAGTTTAAATGCAGCAGTAGAAGCTGCAACTGCTGGTGAAGCTGGAAAAGGATTTGCAGTTGTTGCTCAAGAGGTACGAAATCTTGCTAGTAGAAGTGCACAAGCTGCTAAAGAGATTAAAGAATTAGTTGAAAATGCAACTTTAAAAACAAATGATGGGAAAACTATTAGTAATGAAATGATTAAAGATTTTGAAAAACTTGAATTAAAAATATCTGAAACAACACAATTAGTTGAAGATGTTTCAAAAACATCAAAAGAGCAAAGTGAAGTTATGGTACAAATTAATTCAACAATGTCAGAATTAGATAGAAATACTCAAGAAAATGCAAAAACAGCAGAAAATACAAATATAATAGCGCAAAAAACAAATAAACTAGCAATCAAAGCATTAAAAGCAACTGATGATAAACTTTTTGAAGGAAAAGATGAAATTGTAGCAAAAAATATCTATTAGACTTAAAAAATATTTAATAAAATAAAATAGTACAAAAAATTTATACAATTAATTTTCAATTAATAATAATTATCCTATAATTAAAATTATTTTAATATAAGGGGAATGAGATGAAGTTAAGTAAGACTTTAAGTATCTTTGCATTAAGTGCAAGTGTTATGTTTGCAAGTAGTTCTTTAGTAACAAAAGCACAAAATAGTGGTTTAAAAGCAATACCACAAAGTCAATTAGAATTATTAAAGCTAATTGATGATAAAAATGATCCAATTACTGATGAAAAAGTAGAGTTGGGTAAAAAACTATATTTTGATCCACGAATTTCAAAAAGTGGAATTATTTCATGTAATACATGTCATAACCTAGGATTAGGTGGTGCTGATGGTGTTTCTGCTGCTGTTGGTCATAAATGGACTGCAAATCCTCACCACTTAAACTCTCCAACAGTTTATAACTCAGTATTTTTTGATGCACAATTTTGGGATGGAAGAAGTGCACATCTAGCTGATCAAGCTCAAGGTCCAGTTCAAGCAGGTCCAGAAATGGCAGCTCCAAAAGGTTTAGTTGAAAAACGAATCAATTCAATACCTGAATATATAGAAGAGTTTAAAAAAGCATATGGAGATAATGTAAAAATTGATTTTGAAAAAATCACATCAACAATTGCAATCTTTGAGAAGATTTTAGTAACTCCTTCAAGATTTGATGACTTTATGAATGGAAAATCAGATGCATTAAGTAAAGCTGAGAAAAAAGGTTTAAATACTTTTATTGATAAAGGTTGTGCTTCTTGTCACAATGGAATAGCACTTGGTGGGACAATGCAACCATTTGAAACTGTAGCTAAGTATTCATTTGCAAAAGCTGGAGATTTTAAAGGTGATAAAAATGGAATGGCAAAAACTCCTACTTTAAGAAATGTTACAGAAACAGCTCCATATTTTCATAATGGACAAGTTTGGTCTTTAAGTAAAGCAGTTAAAGAGATGGGTTATACTCAATTAGGAGTAAAAATCTCAGATAGTGAAGCAAAAGAGATTGTAACTTTCTTAAAAGCATTAAAAGGAAGAAAACCTGTAGTTACTTATCCACAATTACCTGAATCAACTCTTGATACTCCAAGACCTGATTTTAACTAAAAATATTATATCTCTTTAGGTTCTAACCTAAAGGGATAATTTCTAAATAATTTAAATTATCTACTAAATATTCTATTTTTATGTTACTTTTTTCATAAATTTAAAAATTTACAATTTTACTGTCATTTTTTTACTATAAAGTGCAATTTTTGGTACTCAATGCGTGTAAAAATTACACAAAATGTGTAAAAAATGATTTGTAATTAAGAAAAAAGTTATCATAAACATGTTAAATTTTTATAGGATTGATATAATATGCAATAAGTGTTGTATCTTGTATTTAGTGAATTTTATTGTTTACTTTAAAATCATTTTAGATAAATTTAGGAGAAATACAATGAAAAACAAGTTTATTAAAGGGCTATTAGTTAGTAGTATCTTAGCCGTATCTACACAAGCTGCTACATGGAAGTATGCTATTGAAGAGAGTATAACTGATGTACAAGGAGTTTATGCAACTAAATTCAAAGAATACATTGAAAAAAATTCTGATAATAAGATCAAAATTTATCCTTATGGAACACTTGGTGAGTCTGTAGATGTAATGGAACAAGCTCAAGCTGGTATTTTAGAGTTTGTTGATCAATCACCTGGTTTTACAGGAACACTAATTCCAGAAGCACAAGCATTTTTACTTCCTTATGTTTTCCCTGAAAATAGTAAAGCAATTGATAACTTTTTCAAAAATTCAAAAGCTATCAATGAAATGTTTCCTAAGCTTTATGCAAAACAAGGTTTAGAACTTTTAAAAATGTTTCCAGAGGGTGCTGTTTCTATTACGACACAAGAACCTTTTACTAAACCTGAGGACTTAAATGGTAAAAAAATTCGTGTAATGACTTCACCATTATTAGTTGAAACTTATAAAGAGTTTGGTGCAGTTCCAACGCCTTTGGCTTGGGGTGAGGTTTATGGTTCACTACAAACAAAGATTATTGATGGTCAAGAAAATCCAATGTTTTGGATTGAGTCTGCAAAACTTTATGAAGTATCAGAGGTTATAACTGATATAGGACATAATATCTTTACAACAGCTGTAATGGCAAACAAGAGATTTTTTGATTCACTTTCTAAAGAGAATAAAAAGTTAGTTAAAAATGCAAGTGAATATGCATTTAATTATATTTTAGATTATCAAAAAAGTATAATCAAAAAAGCAAAAGAAAAAATCAAAAAAGATAAACCATCAATTAAATTTGTAACTTTAACAGATGAACAAAGAGAGCCATTTAGAAAAGGTGCTCAAAAAGTTTATAAAAAATTTGTTGAGTTAACTGGTAAAAGTGGTGAAAAAATATTAAATCAGATGCTTGAAGATTTAAAAGAGGCTTCTAAGTAATATTATGGATTATTATAGGAAAGCTTCTAAAACCTTTCAAAATCTACTTGATTTAGTAGATAATAGCTTAAGTAAGATAGAATCTATCTTACTTGGCACAGGTGTTCTTTTAATGGCAGCTAATACAATTATTAATGTTATTGGAAGATTTGTTTTTGACCACAGTTTTTTCTTTAGTGGTGAATTAAATAGAATTTTAATTGTTCTTATTACTTTTGCAGGTATTGGATATGCTGCAAGAAAAGGAAGACATATTAGAATGTCTGCTCTTTACGACGCTTTACCAAAGAAACTTCGAAAAGTGTTTATGATTTTTATTACACTTTGTACTTCAATAGTTATGTTTGGACTTTTTTATTTTTCATTGGGATATATTGATAAACTAATGGATTCAGGAAGAATTTTACCTGCTTTACAAATACCTGTATATACAACATATGTTTGGGTTCCAGTAGGTTTTTTTGTTACGGGCGTTCAATATTTTTTAACAGCAATAAAAAATTTGATACAAAAAGATGATGTATATTTATCAACAGAAGTAATTGATGAATATCATGATGTTGATTAGAAGTGGGAGAATAAAATGGCTTTATTAATTTTTTCAGTTATGTTGGTTCTTCTGCTACTTGGTTTTCCAATGATTGTACCTTTAGTTGCTGGAACTTTTGTTGGATTTTTAGAAATTTTTGGTGATGTTAGCAAAATGGAGTTTGTAATACAGCAGTTTCTAGCAGGTATTAAACCAGCTTCTTTAGTTGCTGTTCCTATGTTTATTTTTGCAGCTGATATTATGACAAGAGGTCAATCAGCAAATAGATTGATTGATATGGTTATGAAGTTTATTGGACATATAAAAGGTGGTTTAGCTGTTAGTACATCAACAGCATGTACTCTTTTTGGTGCAGTATCAGGCTCAACACAAGCTACTGTTGTAGCTGTTGGTTCTCCTTTGCGACCTAAGATGTTAAAATCTGGATATAAAGACTCATTTATTCTAGCTTTAATTATTAATTCTAGTGATATTGCTTTTTTAATTCCTCCTAGTATTGGAATGATTATTTATGGAGTAATTTCAGAAACTTCAATTGCAGAGTTATTTATTGCAGGAATTGGACCTGGACTTTTAATACTTGTACTTTTCTCAATTTATAGTGTAATCTATGCTGTTATAAATGATGTTCCAACAGAGCCAAAGGCAAGTGCTGCCCAGAGATTAAAAGCTGTAAGAGATGCTCTTTGGCCACTTGGATTTCCTGTTATTATAGTTGGAGGTATTTATGGTGGTATCTTTAGTCCAACAGAAGCAGCTTCTGTTTGTGTTTTATATGCTTTAATTTTAGAAGGTTTAGTATTTAAAACAATGGGCTTTAAAGATATTTTCGATACTGCTAAATCAACAGGGCTTATTACAGGAGTTGTATTTATATTAGTTGCAGCAGGAGCTGCGTTTTCATGGGTTATATCATTTGCTCAGATTCCTCAAGAGTTATTAGCTTCAATAGGAATTAGTGAAATGGGACCAAAACAGATTTTATTTGTTATTTCACTTGCATTTTTTGTAGGGTGTATGTTTGTTGATCCTATTGTTGTAATACTAATTCTTGTGCCAATTTTTGCACCAGTTGTAAAAGAAGTAGGACTTGACCCTGTTTTAGTTGGTACTTTAGTTACTCTGCAAGTAGCAATAGGTTCTGCAACCCCACCTTTTGGTTGTGATATCTTTACAGCAATTGCTGTATTTAAAAGACCTTATATTGAAGTTATTAGAGGTACCTTACCTTTTGTATTAATACTATTTTTTGTAACTGCATTACTTATCTTTTTCCCTCAAATTGCACTTTTTTTAAGAGATTTAGCTTTTAAATAATAAAATAGACTTCAAAAGAAGTCTATTTTATTCGCTAAAGATATTAAATAAAATTGATTTTAACTCTTCTTTCATCTGTTTGTTTAGATATTTTTTATTGATATAAATATAAAATGGAACAGTATTTCTCATAGAGTGTTTAAGTCTTTTTCTAAGAGTTGATACTTCATCTATATTTACTAGTTCATCACCATCATAAAAACAAAAATCTTTTTCAATTCCTAAACTAAAAGATACAATTTTATATGTTAAAAAGGCTTCCTTTTTTTCAACTTCCCACTTATTTACAAAACAATCAAGAGCTTTTTGTAGTTTTTTCATTCTAAAATCTGTTATATACCCAAAACTTTCTCTAAATTTGTATCTTTCAACTGTTGTAAAATCCAATACTTTATAAAATTCATTTAAGTTTTTCCAAGGGCTTGAAAATACTCTTTTGCCAAAAAGTACCTCTTCAAAACAGTATAAATATTTTTGATCCCTTCTTGTTAAGTTTTTATTATTTTTAATTTTAAAGTACTCATCTTTAAAAAGACTAATTAACCAATTTTCATCTAATAAACTAACAATATCTAATCTTTTTGATATATTTTCATCTTCAAAAAATTTCCAAAGCATAGAAATTGAGTATGAGAGTTTTACTATTTCTTCATTGCTATTAAAAAAATTATCAGATAAGTATTGAACTACATTTTCTAAAACTGCATCGGTTTTTGCAATGCCATGGTTATAGATTACTTTTTTATAAAGATTAAATCTAAGTTCTAGCATATGTTCGATATCAATCAGTGACATATCTAAAAAACTAAGTACAAATTTATCATATTTTTTTACTAAGATTGTTTGTTTTGTAATTCTAATATGATCAATTGGTCCTGTTATATATCCACTTGAGAGCATATCTCTATTTATATAATCTAATCTATCTGAATCAACAGTTCCATCAATATATTTATGTAGCACAGCAAAATCAAAACCATTATAATTTTTATCTTCAAGTATATATTTTGCAACTATTTTTAGAAGTTGTATATAGTCTTTATTTGAACTTTTTTTTACAAGTTTTGTAAGTTCAAAGTCAAAAAGTAAATCTAAAAGTTTTTTTCCTATTGCCTCATGTAAAACTAAAGTTGAGTTATTAGTAATATCTTCATAAAGTCTTTTAAACTCTTTCTCTTTTTCAAGTAAAGTATTTTTTTCTAATATCTTTATATAGACTTTTTTTAAAGCATGTTCTACTTGATGAGAAAAAGGTAAGTGTCCAACATCATGAAGTAATCCTACAATTCTCATTGTTTGAAGTAGTATTGTATAAACTGCTCTTTGAGATTTTGATTTTGTAGGAATTGTGAATTGATATAGTGCTTTATTATCAAAATATTCTAAATCTTTTATTTGTAAGTCTAGTTTATTCTCTTTTATTATACTTTTTATTACTGCTTTTGCTTGTTTTAAAAATTCATCTTTAGTATCTTTATCTGCATTTAAAAGTGAGTTTTTAAACATAAATGAACTTAAATGCATTGTTCCTAATGAGTGTATAAATCTTTTTGTTGTTATTGATGGATAAGAAAAGTATGCTAATGCATTTTGTGTAATAAACTGTAACCTGTTAACTATTTTAGTTTGTAATAGTTTATCTTCTAATTTAGTGTACTCTATATGATTGTATATAGTATCATTTATTAATCTATTGTGTATTATTATAAATCCCTTTTGTTTTTTATTATTATATTTTTATCTAACAATAAAATTGCTTAATTATATATTATTACAAAAATTTATTGCATTATAATTACTAAAGTTAAAAAAGAGTATTATTTTAATAATGATTATTAATAAGGATATTAAATGACAACAGAAGATTATATTATTATTGGTATTGCAATTGCTTGCTTATTTTATTTATATAGAAAAACTTTTAAGAAAAAAGGTGATTGTGGTTGTGGCGGTGGTGGAAACTGCTCAAGTAAAAAATAGAGTTTTATACTCTATTTTTTATTTTTTTCAAAAATTCTTTCTGTAAATTCTGCAAATTTCCCTCTTACTGCTTTGTCTAATTCTATTGCAAACATATTTATCTCTTCATGTTTTTTTGATGTTTGTTTTAATAATGTGGTAAGTCCATTATTATATTTATTTAAATATAGATTATCTATTTGTCTATTAGAACCAATGACTATTGCCATACAAGATTCATCTAATCTACTTAAAATCAACTGACTTGTTTTTTCACTTGAATTTTGCCATTCATCCATGATTACTATGGAGCTATTTAAAGTTCTTCCTCTTGCTTCTCCAGGCCATAATGTTTCTATGCAATATTTTGAAGTAAGTTCACTTATTTTTGATTCAATTGATTCTTTATTCTCTTTATTCTCATTTTTTCTTAGTTGTTTTTTTGCAATAAACTCTAATGTATCTGATAATGCCATATTGTATATTCTAAATTTTTCATCATTTCCTGCTAAATATCCTATATCTGCACCTTTATCTAGGGATTCAATAGAGTTTCTTACATAAACAATTTTGTCATAAAAACCTAAATCTATTAGTCTCATTGCTGATACTACTGATATTAGTGTTTTACCACTTCCTGCTTTTGCATCAATTACAAGTAAATCATACATATTTGATAAAATAGCTTTCATAAAAAGTTTTTGTTTTAAGTTTACAGGTTTAACATTTAAAGCTTTAAAATCAGACTCATTTAAAAGATTTATTTTTTCATTTATTATAATTGCAAATGCTTTATTTCCATCACTACTTTCAAAACAGTAAGAAAAGTTTTCATTGGTGTAATTTTTGTCAATGGTTTTTATATCTACTTGCTCTAAAGTATTAAATAATGAAGAGTCTAAGTTTATATATTTAATAAATTCAAAAGTGGGAACTGTTGATTTATCATCATGTAATGTTTCAGCTTTTAAACCTTTAAAAAGGGCAAATGTTCTAGCATAAACATCAAGTGAGACAAAAATAGTTTGGGCTCCTTTATAATACTCTTGGGCTAAAGCAGCTGTTTCAATGATTCTTTTGTCATTGCTTTCACTCATGTGTGCTTGTTCAATTTGTGATTCATAGATATTTTTTGAAATAATATCTAAACTAATCTCTTTATTAAAAAGTTTTACTACTTTATATCCAGTTTTATAATCAACTTCTTTGATTTTCATTTTAGCTAGTAATCTAGCAAACTCTCTTGCATAAAAACCCAATTCATTAACTAATTTTTTCTTATCTTCAAGCTCTAATAAAACAGTTTCAGGAATTACAATTTTATTGCTTTTATTATCTGAAATTCTATTTAGATTTTGAATGTTTTGTAAGATAATATTAGTGTCTAGTACATATATTTTTTCTTTCATAAAATAATTGTAATCTTGCTTGGTTACATCTTAATAACACGAAAAGTAAAATTTGCTATAATTATTTTTATAATAAGGAAATCAAATGATAAAAAAAATAGTCTTATTGTTTTTATTACCTATTTTTGTGTATGCAATAAATGAAGCCGATGTAGATAAGGGGCAGACATATTATAAGTTTATACTCTATGAAAAACTTAACATAAAAGGTGAAGAGTTTACTAAACTTTATACACAAAAGCAATGGAGAGAACTTTTCTCAAATAATAGTAAGAAGTTTAAAGAAAAGTTTTCAAAAAATAGACAAATGAAAGAGTTTATGAATACAGCAAAGTTTGAGAAAATAGTTCCATACTTAGAAGCTTTTACTATTTATTATGCAAAAGATTCAAATGTAGTTGCACAGTGTGAAGAGTAGGTGAGTTTATACAAACTCACTTAAAAATACTCTTTTATTATCAACTTTTTTTATTTGTGAAAAGTTATCAAGATAATCAAGATATGCAATAAGATATTTTCTACTTAAAGGGTATCTTTCTTTAAAGTTTTTTATATCAATATATCCATCTTCTTTTATTATATTTTTCATTTCTTGAACAATCTTTGTTAAACTATTTGCATGAATAAATAAATTGTGTTGCATTCTAAAGACTTGTTTTTTTGAACAAAGAGACTTTAATATTGTATCTCCTAGTTTTCTGTCAATATCTAAATCATCATAGATATTATATGGAGCTGTTGGAGATAAATTTTCTTCTTCCAATCTTTTACTTACAACATCTTCTAAGTTTTTAGAAAAATCTTCTTTAATATTTGCATTTTTATATAAGCTTCTCTCTTTTACTAAAAAGTTTTCTTCTTCTAGTTCATCAAGAACAGTTTGTATAAAAGAACTACTTGCCCACTTGATTCTAAGTTTAATAGCTGCATTTGAAAGTAGGGCATATTTATTTTTAGTATAAATATCTTTTATTTGTTTTTTTATATACTCTTTTGTTTCTATTGGATAAATAACTAATTCTTTTTCATCACAAAATACATTTTCTAAATTTTTACCAAACTCTACTGCTTGGTCATGACTTAGTGCAAATCTTTGTGCTGAGGAGATTAATCCTAAACCTTTTTTATGAGCATCTAGTAAGATTTTGTATGATTGTTTATAATCAGCTTCATCTAAAGATTTTAAAAGAAATTTCTTTTGTGATTTTTTCATTGGATCATTTACACAGTTTAATACAATACCACCTGCTATTGTATGATTTGATTCTCTTAATATAATTTTTTCTTTATAAATACTAAAAAAAGGCTCTTTTGCTTTTATTGTTGCAAAGCCACTTTCTAAACTAGCAATTGAATCAAATAGTAAAACTTTAACTTCAACTTTTTTTGAACCTATAAATAAAGAGTAAGTTCTATTATGATGAAGTTGCTTTCCTTTTAAGCATTTAAAACTAATATCTAAAGTATCAAAACCTCTTAAGAAGCCTTTTTTAGAGATTAAATCACCTCTTTTTAAATCTACAGCTTTTATATTTTGAAGGTTTAATGCTGCCCGATTTGAAATATTTGCTTCAATTGCATTTTGATTGTGTACTTGAATATTTTTTATTCTTGTTTCTTTATTTAAGTGTGGAATAAAAACTTTTTCATCAAGTTCACATTTGTTTCCTAAAACTGTTCCTGTTACAACTGTACCTATACCTTTTACTGAAAAAACCCTATCTACATAATATCTAAAAAAGTTTTCTTGAGTTTTGTTTGTATTTTTTAAAGTAAATAGTTTCTCTTTTAATAACTCAATTGATTTTTCATCATGTGTTGAAACAGAAGATATAAACTTTAAATCAAAATCAAAATCTTCTAAAAACTCTTTGATTCTATTTTTTTGCAAGTCAAGTTCTTCTTTTGAAACTAAATCTTTTTTTGTTATTGCTACAATTAACTCTTTTACCCCAAGTAAACTCATAATTTCTATGTGTTCAACTGTTTGTGGCATAATACCCTCATTTGCAGCAACTACAAGCATAACGCAATCAAAAGAGAAAGCTCCTGCAATCATATTTTTTACAAGTTTTTCATGACCTGGAACATCAATAAATGCAATATTTTGTTGTGCTCTTTTTAAGTTTGAAAAAGATAAATCAATTGTAATACCTCTTTGTTTCTCTTCTTTTGTTTCATCACCTTCATAACCATTTAGTGCTTTAATAAGTGAAGTTTTACCATGGTCAATATGTCCAGCTGTTCCTATAATAATATTACTCATTTAAAAACCTTTCTTACTATTGCTATAATTTCATCTAATTCACACTCTTGAATACTTCTAAAATCAAATAAAACTTTTTCATTTTCAATTCTTGAAATTACTCCATTTTCTCTTAAAAGTTTTTCTATTTTATTTGGTTTATAATCTTTATATTCAATTGTAATTGCAATAGAAGGAATTTTTCTATTTGGTGTAGTTCCTCCTCCTATTAGTGTTTGAGTATTTATTACTTCACATTTACAAATATCTTCTAAAGAGTTTTTTACATAAGTTGCTCTTTTTTTTAGCTCATCTATTGAAGTATGAAGCATTTTTAAAGTAGGGATATTATCTAATTCATCTTTTAAATAAGAGTTTAAATGCTCTTCTAATAAACATAGCGTTATTTTATCAACCCTTAACATTCTTAGTAGTTGATTCTTTTTGATTTTTTCAATAAGCTCTTTTTTACCAATAATTACACCAGCTTGTACACTTCCTAGAAGTTTATCTCCTGAAAAACTTAAAAGTGAAGGATTATTTTCCATAATCTTTAAAATTGATGGTTCTTTTGAGTCAAGATTATATGGTAAATCAATCATATGACCACTACCCATATCAAAATAATCAATTACATTGTTTTTATTTGCAACTTCAATAATATCTTTTAATTCAACTTCACTTGTAAAACCCTCAATTGAGTAGTTTGATTTATGAACTTTCATAAGAATTGAAGTGTTTTCATTTATTGCATTTTCATAATCTTTTTTGTGAGTTTTATTTGTAGTTCCTATTTCTTTTAATATGGCTCCGCTTTGAGTCATAACTTCAGGAACTCTAAAACTACCGCCAATTTCAACAAGTTCACCTCTGCTTACAACAGTCTCTTTATTTTTTGAAAAAGTATTTAATATCAAAAAAACTGCACTTGCATTATTGTTTACAACAATTGCATCTTCACAAGCTGTAAGATTTTGTAATGCTTTTACTATATGAGAGTATCTTTCACCTCTTTTACCAGCTTGTAAATCATACTCTAAGTTATTGTAAGAGCTTGCAACTTTTTTTACTTTATCAAAACTTTCTTGACTTATTAGACTTCTTCCTAAATTTGTATGTACAATAATACCTGTTGCATTTATTAGGTTTTGAAGTGAAGGTTTTGTTATTTTTTCATATTCATTGATTGTATTTTTTATTAACTGATCTTCACTAAAATTATCAGTTTTATTTGAAAGTATATCTTCTCTTAATTGGTTTATTTGCTCTTTTGCAATTTTTGTTATAAGTTTTAAAGAGTAATTCTCGAAAGTTTTGTTTTTGATAAACTTATCAACTTTCGGAATTGATTTTAGTAAATCCATTTTTTGCCTTTAGAATCTTTTAAATTAATATATAGTACAATTTCAAATCTTTTGGGAGGTATGTGATCCTGGTGGACACCACGGGCTTCAACCCCGATGTCTGGGCTAGTGTTAGTCTGGAGGTAGGTTCGATTCCTACACCTTCTCGCCAAAACTTCCCAAAAAAGTTAACTATTTTAAACTTAATTTGAAATTTCACTAAAAAATTATTATAAATTATTTTGAAAGATTATATCTTATACTCAATACTATAAAGCTTAATTTAGGTAAAAGTGATTTTACTAGTTTTAAAGATTAAAAGTGCAAGATGCACTTTTAATGAACGATAATATCTTTAGTTCCTTTTGGTATCACTTCTCCTATGATACACGCGTGACCTAAAGTTAATTCTTCTATTTCTTTTATATACTCTTTAGCATCATCTTTATTCATAGCTATTAATAATCCACCTGATGTTTGTGCATCACTTAATACTAGTTTGCAGTAGTTTGCAACACTACTCATAAAAGTTACTTTATCTTCTATATATTTTAAATTTTTCTTAGTTCCTCCTGGAACTACATCTTTTTCTGATAATTCGATTACTTCATTTAATACAGGTATGCTTTTACAATCTAAACTAAAAGTTACTAAATCATTTACACACTCTAATGCATGACCTAATAATCCAAATCCAGTAATATCAGTACAAGAACTCACCCTATATTTTTTCATAATTTTTGATGGTAAATAGTTTAATGCAGCCATTATTTCACTACATTTTTTCATCATATCCATTGGTAATAGATCTCTTTTAATAGCTGTTGTTAAAATTCCCATTCCTATAGGTTTTGTAAGAACTAGTACATCTCCAATTTTTGCTGTATTATTTCTAATTATTTCATTTGGATGTACCATTCCTGTAACACTTAGTCCATAATACATCTCTGGTGATTCAATTGTATGTCCACCAAGTAAAACACCTCCACACTCTTTTATTTTTTCATTTCCACCATTTAGTATTTCACCTAAAGCCTCTGTTGAAAGATTTTTTTTATCAAATCCTACTATATTTAAAGCTGTTTTAACTTCTGCTCCCATTGCAAATACATCACTTAATGCATTTGCAGCAGCAATTTGTCCATAAATATATGGGTCATCAACAACAGGTGTAATAAAATCAAGTGTTTGTACTATTGCTTGTGTTTCATTTATTTGATATACACTAGCATCTTCACTTGTATCAAAGCCTACTAAGATTCTGCTATCATTTGGTTGTAAGTTGCAAATAGTTTGTTTTAGATCCCCCGGACCCATCTTTGCAGCTCAACCAGCAGCTCTTACGAACTTTGTTAGTTGATATTGGTTATTCATTCTTTTCCTTAATTCTAAAATAATTATTGATATTTAATTGTAAAAATTATTTTACTTTTAATCATGTTAAACTTAAATTAAGTATAAGCAAGTAAAAATTCTCTATTAAGGTAGATTTCATATACACTATAATATTATTTTGAAGTAAATAAAAGTTCAAGGCCATAGGTTATGGTTGATTTAAAGTAGAACTTGCTTTATCTCTTATAATGAACTGTTCATTAAAAAGAGGCATAAAATATGCAAAGAAGAAGATTTTTAAAAAGTGCTGCAGTGCTTGGAACTACTATGGCAGTTACACCTACAATTGTATTATCTAATACAACAACAAATCCATTTGGAATTACAAAAAAACCAAGAAAATTTACAGTTACAAATAGTTATGATTTACAAACAAATGATCAAGTTGCTAGACTTTGGGTTCCACTTCCTTTAGATTCAAGTTATCAAAAAGTATTGAAAATATCATATGATGGTGATTTTGATGAAGCATTTATTTCAAACAACAACGAGTATAATACAAAACTTTTATATGCAAAATGGAATAAAAATTCTAAATCAAGAAAATTAGTTGTAAAATTTGATGTTATAATGCAAGAGCGAACATCAAATCTTTCAAAAGCTACAAATAGTACAAATTTCTCTGAAGATGTAAAACTATTTTTAAAGGGAACTTCTCATACTCCTGTAAATAAAACTTTAACAGATTTTGCAGCAAATCTTACAAAAAATTCAAAAACTCAATTAGAAAAAGCACAAGTTATTTATGATTGGACAGTTGATAATATGTATAGAGATGAAAGTGTTATAGGGTGTGGTGTTGGTGATGCTACAAGAATTATTGAGAAAAAATTATTTGGTGGAAAATGTACAGATGTGAGTTCTGTTTTTGTGGCACTTTTAAGAAATGCTGGCATTCCAGCAAGGGAGATTTTTGGGGTTAGAGTAGGTCAATCTAAAATTTCAAACTCTTGCGGAAAAGCAAATGATAAAGGTTTTGCAAAAATTACAGGTGGTCAACATTGTAGAGCAGAATTTTATGTTGATGGTGCAGGATGGATTCCAGCAGATCCAGCAGATGTTACAAAAGTTAGAAAACAAGAAAAACTTACGAATAGTGACAAAAAGATTAAGGATTTAAGAAAATATTTCTTTGGAAATTGGGAAATGAATTGGCTAGCATTTAATTATGCAAGAGATTTTGTATTAAATCCAAAACCAGCTCAATATCCATTAAATATGTTAGGTTATCCATATGCAGAAATGGATGAGGATGTAGTAAATTATTATAATCCAAAAGAGTTTGGATACTCTTATACTTCTCAAGAAGTTTTATGAGAAGTATAAGTTTAATAGTATCAGCAGTAATAACTGCTGTACTATCTACACTTTGTTGTTTACCAGCTTTTTTATTTCTTTTTTTTGGAGTAAGTGTTGGAAGTTTATCATTTTTGAGTGAACTTGGATATCTAAGAATTCCTTTTGGAATTTTAACTATATTGCTTCTTTTTTGGGCGTATAAAAAAAGTAAAACAAATATAAGTTGTGCTTGTGAGAACAAAGGAAAAGTTATAATGATTACAAGCTTATTTGCAGTTTTGTTTTTTCTATTATTATTTTATCCAGAGTTTTTAGTTTATTTTGTAGATTAAGGTTTTTTATGAAGAAATTATTATTGTTTATATTTTTGTCTTTAAGTGTTTTTGCTAAAGAAGTTGAAATAGAAGTTGAAAAAATGCATTGCCCTTTATGTACAACAATGGTAAAAAAAGCAATTAAAAAAGTTGATGGGGTAAATAAAGTTAGTGTTAAATTAAATACTAAAAAAGCTACAGTAAATTATGATGAATCTAAGACAGATATAAAAACTATCTTAGAAGCTATAAAGACAACATCATACGAAGGAAAGGTTATAAAACCTTAAATTTCTTCTAAGGCTAGTTCATTGAATCTATATGTTTTATGTTGAACTTTAACTAAAATATTCTTTTCTGCTAACTCTTTAAAAAGCTTAATTAATGTAGGCTTTGAAATATTTATATGATCCATAATATCACTATATGAAGCAGAAAATAGATTATTATTATCAAGGTTATTTATAATAAACTTGATTATATCAACTTGTTTACTATCAGTAATAGCTGAGATTGTTCTAATAACATTTGTATTTCTTCTTATCTCTTTTTCTTGAACAACAGGAAGTAATATATCATGCAATGAGTTTAATAACTTTTTTATATTAATAGGTTTAACTATATAATTTTCAACTTTTAGTTTAATTGCATCTAAAAGATATTTTGTATCTGTATGAGCTGTTGTTAAAATTGTTGGAATACATATACCTTTTTGTTCTTTTATCAATTTTAAAAAGTCAATTCCATTTTCATTTTCAAGTAAAATATCTGAGATAATAACATCAATTTTTTTATTTTTTAATATCTCTAATGCTTCTTTTGATGTTTTAGCTGCATATATATTATTTACAAAATCTTCAAGTACATCTGTTGTATGTCTTAATAAATCTTCATCATCTTCAAGATATAAAATATTAAATTTGTTTAATATATTTAAATCTTTATTTTTCATCATTTTCCTCTTTTAATATTGGTATTTTTATAATAAATAAACTACAGTTATAGTTTTTGTCTTTGTTGATTTTATGAATTATATTTTTTTGATAAATAGAACCATACATATGTTTTTCGATTATTTGTTTAGACATATATAATCCAATTCCTGTACCAGCACTTTTATATTTTGTTGTGTAATATGGTTCAAAAATTTTAGGAGCAATATCTTGAGGAATTCCTCCTCCATTATCAATAAAGTTGATTACTACATCATCTTTATATTGTTTTATAATTACTTTTATAATTCTATCATTTTTATTTATATTTGTGTATAAAGCATCTTTAGAGTTATTTATCAAATTTAAAAAAACATGAGATAATTCATTGTAAAAACTATTTATTTTTATATCTTTTTTCATTGTTAGGTAAGTTTTAATTCCAGCTTTTTCTAAAGCATATTTTGATAATTCAAAAGAGTGTTCAATACACTCTTTTACACTAAACTCTTTTTTTGTTTTATCAGGTGAAAAAAAGTTTTTAAAATCATCTAGGGTGTTAGACATATTTTCAGCTAAAAATAGGGCATCTTTTACTTTATCATCTATAAATTCATCTGTTAGTTTTCCAAGTTGCATTTTTGTTTGAAAGCTTTGTATAATCATAGTAATTGAACCAAGAGGTTGTCTCCATTGGTGAGCAATATTATTAAGCATCTCTCCTAAACTTGCAAGCCTTGCTTGCTGAAACATGATAATATCTTTTTTCCTATTATTTTTTACTTCTTGAACAACTCTTTTTTCAAGTGAGTTATTCAATTCAACTAACTCTTTTGTTTTGCTCTCTACTTTTGCTTCAAGAAGTTTATGAAGTCTTTTAAAGTGATTAATTAATAAAACAGAAAGTATTACTGAAAATAGGAATATTAAAACTATTGAAAACATTGATACTGTAATAATAACTTCAAAAACTTTTTCTGTATCTCTTTTTTCATTTAAAGCTAAGGTTAAATCATAATTTATCAAACTTGTAATATAGATATTTATTGCATTTATTTCAAGATGAAGTTTGGCAAACTCTTTTACAAGATTTTTATTGTGATTTGCAATTTCAAGATTATGAAGTCTTGCATTTATATTAATCATCTTTTTATCAATATTTTTAGAAATACTTTTATGTAGTGTCTCATTTTTGTAGTATTGATGTTGTGTAACTAAGAACTTTTTTATAAAATCACCAATATAAATAGCAGGTTGTTTTATATCTTTAGCTTTTTTATACTCTCTCCAGTTTGTTTGTATTAATTGTAGTGCAAGATTAATAACCTCTTTTGCTTGCGTATATGTGATATTTTTATTCTCTATATCATATAAAGTATCTTGAATATTTACTGTGTATGTATCTTTAATGCTTTCTAATTTTATTAAAGGTTTTGTTCTTTGTTCATATAACTTATCAAAATCATATTTAATAGAAAAAGTTGACATAAGTGAAAGAACAACAATACTTAACATTCCACCTGAAATAATAAATATTAATATATTTGTTTTTAGTGTAAAGTTAAAATTATCAAAATATGAAAGTATTTTTTTAAACATTATTTATTAATCTCTTTAAATCTATTGTTTTCATATGTAAAAAGATAAATTTTATTTAATAATTGCTTATTTTTAAAATCTATTTTTATTCCTTTTAAAGTATCTTTAGGAAGCTTTTCATAAGCTTTAATGAATTTTTCTTTAGTTAAAGCACCATTTATATCTTTTAGTGCTGATACTACAAGTTTAGCTGATAAAAAAGCTTCTAATGATATAAATCCAGGTTCGAAATTTTTATTGTATTTATTTAAAACTTCATAGTATTCATTTACTACAGGAATTGTTCTATCTTGAAAGTTTGGAACAACTTGGGAAAAAATCAAATTATTAGTATTGCTTTGTTTTAACTCTTTAATCATTGCATTAGCATCTCCAAAAGAGATATTACAAAATAGTGTATCTTTAAACTTTGGATTCTCTTTTGCTTTTTTTATAAATAGTGCATTTGCTTTATTTGCCCCTATCATTATAATTGCTTGGGGATTTGCATTTTTTATTTCATTGAATGCATGGCTTATTGAAAGGGTATTTCTTTTATAGCTTCCCTCTGCTACTAATTTTAATTTTCTTTTTTTTAAAGAGTTTATAACAGATACATATCCTTCTTCTCCATAATCATCATTTTGATAAAACACTGCAAATTTAGATATTTTTTTGTCATAATGTAAATATTTTATAAGCACTTCTATCTCTTCTTGATAAGAACTTCTAAAGTTCAAGAAATTATTTTGATTTTTATTTCTTAAAAAACCAGCTCCTGTAAAAGATGATACAAATGGAATGTTTTCAATTTCAACAGTAGGTAAAACACTTTTTACTGTTGGTGTACCAACATAACCAAAAAGAGCAAAAACTTCATCTTGATAAAGAAGCTTATTTGTATTTTTCATAGTTAGTTTTGGTTCATACTTGTCATCATAAATAATATACTCTATTTTTTTATTTCCAAGAAGCTTATTTTCATTTGAATAATTAAAATATGAGTTTGCTCCTGTAGTAACAGCTTCTCCCCACTCTTTGATTACTCCTGTTTTAGGAATTGAACCACCAAGTTTTATGGAAGGGTTTCGGTACTCTTTATCTTTAAATATGAAATAGATTGTAAGTAAAATTGATACTAATATAAATAGTTTTTTCGTCATGAAAGTATTTTACAAAAAAAATGTTTAATATCTACAATTACCAAGAAATAATCTTTTAAGGGGTTTGATTTAAGTAGCACAAGCTTTTTGTTAAATCGAAAGATTGATATTAAGTATGTATTAAGAGTATAAGGAATAAAATTAGGTAAAATTTTATTTACCAAAAAAAGAAAGGCGGAATATGCAAGAATTTGTATATTATAACCCAGGTGGGTTAGATTTTCCATTAGATGAATCTATTTATATAGCTTCAAATATTGAGGAAACAAAAGATGCTAACTTCTTAGTTTCAAATAGTACTGAAATTGATAGTGAAGTAAGTGCTGATGAAATTGATTTTTATATAAAAAATAGCAAAGATCCTATTTCAAAAAAAATTGAGAATGTTTATAAACTTTATGAAATAGCAGCAATTAAATTTGATTGTGCACAAGATATTACATATACACAAAAAGTAGGAAATAGACTTCTTCTAGTTGCTAATAGTGATGACGCAAAAGAGTTTATTTCAAGTATTACTCCTAATGAATTTGATATGTTCCATGTAAGTGAAGATATAATTAAATCAATTTCAGGACATATTGGAAACTTAAGTGTTGTTGTAGATGATGATGGAAAAGAAGTAGTTTTAAAAGTAGATCAGATTGTATGGTTTGATGTAAAACAAATGGGATTAAATCAAAGTGGAAGTTTTGATCCAAAGCAATCTTCTATAAAAGAGGTTATAAGTACTTTAAAAGCAAATATTGAAGAGTATGAGTATAAAAAATTTACTACTTATGATGCAAATATCTGCCAATATCATGAAAGAAGAGAAGAGATTTGTGGTAGATGTGAAGATGTTTGTCCTACTACTGCTATTATTAAAATCGATGATAAAAAACATCTAGAGTTTTCACAAATTGATTGTCATGGATGTGGTGGATGTATCTCAATTTGTCCATCAGGTGCATTGGATTATGCACCAATTCCTAGAGATTCAATTTATGAAATAGCAAAAGAGTATAGGGGATATATACCTTTAATAGTTCCTGATAAAATGAATATTTCAGAACTTAATATTGATTTAAAAGAGAATATTTTACCTTTTAAAATTGAAGGTGAAAAATTTTTACATGAAACTTCATTTTTAACAATACTTCAAGAAAGTGGTTCACAACTAGTTTTTTATACTGACTTTTTATCAAAAGGAAGTAAAGATGCAATTAGAATATTAAATGAAATTTATACTAAAAAATATGGAAAAAAAGCTATTTATGTAGCTATGAATGAAGAAGAGTTATCTCAAGCATTAGAAGAAGTTGATTTTATTGAAGATTCACAATTTTCTTACAATCAAGAAGATGAAAGAAAAAGAGAAATTTTTGCTGTACGACTTTCTGCATTAGTAGGCCAAGATGATTTAGGTGTAGTAAAAACTGGCGAAAATGTTCACTATGCAAAAGTTAATATCAACGAAGATAATTGTACTTTATGCTTATCATGTGTTGGAGCATGTAATGTGGATGCACTTAAAGCATACCCTGAAGATAATACATTAAGATTAAATCCATCTATTTGTACAGGCTGTGGTTATTGCGAACTTACATGCCCTGAAAAAGATTGTCTTACTATTGAACAAGATGTGATTGAGTTAAACTCTTCATGGTTTCTTGAAAGAGTAGTAGCAAAAGATGAACTTTTTGCATGTGTAGAGTGTGGTAAAGAGTTTGCTACAAAAAAAGCAGTTGAAAAAATTGCGAATATGATGGCACCAATTTTTGCAAGTGATCCTAATAAACAAAGAACACTATATTGTTGTGAAACATGTAAGCCAAAAGTAATGCTAGGAAGTGATGTTGTAAGGAATCAAAGAGTATGAAAAGTGAAGAATTGAATAAAGCAAGAGCAATCTACTATGGATTGTTCTGCTCGCTGTTTTCATTTATAAATGAAAAAAAAGAGTATGAAAACATAGTAAATACAATTGAGTTTTTAAGTTCGAATCCAATTGATGAGTATAGTGAAAAATCTTTTTGTAATATGAAAGAGTTTTTAAAAACAAAAGGAATTGAGGGATTAAAAGAAGAGAGCAATGATTTATTTTTTAGTCCAAGTACAACTTTTATTCCTGTTACTGCTTCATACTATTGTGAAGATAGAGATGATGGAGAAAAAAGAGTACAAATGACAAATCTTGTATTAAAATCAAAGTTTAGAAAAGATAATAATAATTTTAAAGAAGCAGAAGATCATATCTGTTTTATATTGAATTTTATTCAAAAATTAATAGAAGAAGATCTTTCTCAAGATAAAAATGAATTAATTTATGAAGTTTATACACAAGTATTAAATGAAATAATAGATAGTTTTATTGAAAAAATATATAAACATGAATCAAGTATATTTTATAAAGATGTAGCAGTAGCATTAAAAGTATTTATTGAACTTGAAAGAGCACTTTTAAATATAGCAAAGACAGATTCAAGTAAACATAGAAAACAACAAGAATTATTTCATCAAAAGAAAAAAGGTTTCACAAAAAGAGCTAAAAGAAACTTTGATGAGGTTACAAGTTTATAGTTTTTTTTATTTTTAAATATGCAAAAAATGCATATTTATAGAATATTTAAACATAATAAGTAGTATATAAAATTTATAAATTTTAAAAAATAGAGTCTTTTAATATGCAAATTTTGCATATTAAAAGGGATAAGTGAGCAAATGTGATTTATTGACTTATCTCTTTTTGATAAAAGAGAGAAAAATTGCTTGGAGGAAAGTATGAAAGAAGAAAGACGGAGTTTTGTAAAAAAAACTCTAGGTGCAAGTGCACTTGTAGCTGCAGGAAGTGCAATTCCTGTAATGGCAAACAGTACAAATAGTAGTGTTTCAAGTTCAAATGGTGTCGTTGTTGGAAAATCTCCTAAAAAAGAGATTTTATATAAAGAAACAGCTCAATGGGAAGCTTTTTATAAAGCTAGTTATTAAGGAAAAAGATAATGGGTAAAAATATACTCAATGACTTATCTTTGAAAATGGGAAGAAGAAATTTTCTTAAACTTGCTTCAATCGGTGCAGGAGTAGGGGCAACATCAATGTTTGCTTCTGGTAATACTGTAAGAGAAGCAACTAAAGAAGAGATAAAAAATCCTTTTCCAGGTTCAAAGAAAGTAAAAACAATTTGTAGTATTTGTTCTGCAGGTTGTGGAATTGTAGCAGAAGTTCATAATGGTGTTTGGGTAAGACAAGATGTAGCTCAAGACCATCCAATTAGTGAGGGAAGTCACTGTTGTAAAGGTATTGACCAAATTGATTTAGTTAAAAGTAAACAAAGAGTTAAGCATCCTTTAAAAAAAGTGGCTGGTAAATGGCAAAGAATCTCTTGGGAACAAGCTATAAATGAAATATCTGAAAAGATGTTAAAGTTTAGAAAAGAGAATGGTCCAGATGCAGCAATGTTTTTAGGGTCTGCAAAATTCAATTTGCAACAAGCTTTTTATTTTAGAAAGTTTGCTGCTTTATGGGGTACAAACAATATTGATCACGTAGCTAGAATCTGACATAGTGCAACAGTTGCCGGTGTGGCAAATACATGGGGTTATGGCGCTATGACAAATCATTTTGGTGATGTTGTTGGTAACTCAAAAGCTATTTTAATGATAGGAGCAAATTCAGCTGTAGCAAATCCAATTGGATTTAAGCACTTTCTTCAAGCAAAAGATAGAAACAATGCTAAGCTAATAGTTGTTGATCCAGTATATACAAAATCTGCTGCTAAGGCTGATCATTATTTAAGAATCAGAACGGGTACAGATGTTGCATTTATTTATGGCTTATTACATATTATTTTTAAAAACGCTTGGGAAGATAAAGAGTTTATTGATAGTCGTGTTTATGGAATGGATGAAGTAAGGCAAGAAGCTGAAAAATGGACTCCTGAAGAGACATCTGATGTTACAGGAATTCCTGCTGAACAAATTATTCAGCTTGCTACACTATTAGCAAAAACAAAACCTACAACAGTTGTATGGGCATTAGGTATTACACAACATAGTACAGGGACATCAAATACAAGAATTCTTCCAATACTTCAATTAGTACTTGGAAATATGGGTAAAAAAGGTGGAGGATGTAATATTATTAGAGGACATGATAATGTTCAAGGTTCAACAGATATGTGTTGTCTTGCTGATAGTTTACCTGGATATTATGGATTAAGTGAAGCATCATGGAAATATTATGCAAAAGCATGGGGTATTGATTTTAATTGGTTACAAGGAAGATTTCACTCTCCAAAATGGATGCATGAAAAAGGTTTTTCACTTGCAAAATGGTGGCAAGGAGTATTACAAGAAGAGAAAACATACTCATCAAGTCCTATTAGAGCTTTATGGGTTCAAGGTACTGGTATTACTTCAATGGCACAAACTGCAAAAGTACAAGAGGCTTTAGATAAATTAGATTTATTGGTAATTGCAGAACCATTTGTAAATGAAGCAGCAGTAATTACAAGTAAAAAAGATGATATTTATATTTTACCAGTTGGAACACAATTTGAAACAGAGGGTAGTGTAACTGCAACAAATAGATCTTCTCAATGGAGAAGTAAAGTTGTTGATCCATTATACGAAAGTAAAACTGACCATGAAGTAATGTTTGAGTTTGCTAAGAAATTTGGTTTTTATGATGAGTATGTAAAAGCTATGAAAATGGATATTGTTGATGGTGAAATTAAAGTTGTAAAAGATAATTTTGTATGGCCTGATGATGCAGCAAATGAAATTGCAAGAACAGTCAAAACTATTGGTCTTGGTGGTTGGACAGCAAAAAGATTAAGAGAACACCAAGAAAATTGGCATTTGTTTGATCCAATAACACTAAGAGGTTATGGAAAAATGAAAAACCAATATTATGGATTACCTTGGCCTAGTTGGGATACAAAACATCCTGGAAGTCCAATTCTTTATGATGTTGATACACCTGTAAAACAAGGTGGAATGGGATTTAGAAATAGATTTGGTTTAGAACACGATGGTGTTTCTTTGCTTCCTGATGAAAAAGTAAATGTTAAAGGTTCAAAAGTAAAAGGTGGATATCCTGAAATTACTAAAGATAATATAGAAGAAGTTTTAAAAATCACATTAACAGATGATGAGAGAAGAAAAATTGGTGCAAATTGGAAAGTTGATTTAAGTGGAATTATTCAAGAAAAATGTAATGAAGCTGGTGTTTGTGTATATGGAAATGCAAAAGCTAGAGTTAAAGTTTGGACTTTCCCTGATCCTGTACCAAAACATAGAGAGCCAATTCACTCTCCAAGACATGATTTAGTAATGAAATATCCAACATATGAAGACCAAACAAATAACTTTAGAGTTGATGTAAGATTTAAATCAGAACAACAGCAACAAGATTGGTCAAAAGATTTTCCTACAATGCTTGTAACAATGAGGGTTGTAAATTTAAGTGGTGCTGGTATGTTAGAAAGAACAAGTAAATATCTTTCACATATTACTCCTGAAATGTTTGCACATATAAATCCAGAATTAGCAGCACAACATGGATTAAGAGATGGTGAAATGATGTGGTTACATTCACCTCAAGGTACAAAAATTAAAGTAAAAGCTATTTATAGTCATAGTGTTACTCCTGATAGAATTGCTTTACCATATAACTTTGCGGGAATGATACAAGGTGTTGATATGAGTGCAAATTATCCAGATGGAACAAAGCCATATGTTATTGGTGAGAGTTCTAATACTATTACAAACTATGGATTTGATATTATTACTCAAATTCCTGAGTTTAATGCTGGTCTTTGTAAGATTGAAAGAGCGTAGGAGTAAAGTATGAGTGAAATGTCAAGAATGAAATTTTATTGTGATGAAGATAGATGTATTGAGTGTTTTGCTTGTTCGGTTGCTTGCTCAGAAGCCCATGAGTTACCAACAGGAATTAGTAGAAGAAAAGTAATAACATTAAATGAAGGGAAAGAGAGTTTAGAATACTCTTTATCAATTGCTTGTATGCATTGTACAGATGCACCTTGTGAACAAGTATGCCCAGCTGATTGTTTTTATATTAGAGAAGATGGAATAGTTCTTCATGATAAAGAGACTTGTATTGGATGTGGATATTGCTTATATGCTTGTCCATTTGGAGCTCCACAGTTTCCAAGAGACGGAGCATTTGGAGCAAAAGGTGCAATGGATAAATGTACAATGTGCGCAGGAGGTCCATTGGAAACTAATTCAAGTGAGGAAAGACATATGTATGGACAAAATAGAATAGCAGAAGGAAAAGTTCCTTTATGCGCAGCTGTATGTTCAACAAATGCACTTTTAGTAGGTGACTCACAAAGAGTTTCTCAAGTATATAGAACAAGAGTTCTTTCAAGAGGTCATAATCATACTGCAACTCCAAAAGCATGGAAGTCTGCATATGGTTCATAAGAAAGTATTAATATGAGATTTAAATATATAATTTTAATACTTATAGCTTTAACTTCACTGGCATTTGCCAGTGAAAGTGCAATATTTGGAAAAGATTTAATTCCCAATATATTAGCTTATGATAAAGAGGGATCTTTACATTTAGGTAAATGGTTTACTCTATTACAAAGCACATATTTTAAACCTATATTCTTAGGCGTATTATTAGGAGTACCAGCACTCTTTTTTATACACTATAAAATTATAGGGCCAATGATTTTTTCTCATGATAGAAAAAAGATTTATGTTTTTTCAGTTTTTAATAGAGCAATTCACACAATAGCAGCAATATCATTTATACTACTTATACCAACAGGAGTAGTTATGGTATTTGGTGATTTTTTTGGTGGTGGTGAATTTGTTAGAATAAATAAAGATATACATGCAATTGCAACATTACTTTTTGTTATATCTGTAATACCTATGTTAATAATGTGGTTTAAGGAGATGCTTCCTACAAGTGATGATATAAAATGGCTTATGATTTTAGGAGGATATTTAAACAAAAGAAAAGATCCTATTCCAGCTGGTAAATTTAATGCAGGTCAAAAAATGTGGTTTTATGTATGTACTTTTGGAGGAATAGTAATGATTGCAACAGGTGCAATTATGTTTTTCCAAGACTTTAAAATTGATTTTATTGCATCACTTGGTTTATCTCAAATTGATTTATTAAGATTAAGTGCAATAGTTCATAATGTTTTAGGTTTTGCTGTTTTAGCACTATTTATGACACACCTTTATATGTCTGTTTTTGCAATTAAAGGTGCAATTCATAGTATTATAACTGGTTATAAAGAAGAAGAAGAAATAGAAATTTTACATAGTTCTTTTTATAAAAAGTTAAATAAAGATAAAAAAATCTAAAAAATAGTAAAAATTCTCTCAATCTTTGAGAGAATTTTTCTAAAATTTTGAAACTTTTTGAAATTTTAGAAAAATTGATTTAAATCAATATAAAATGAATGAAAAATTATTTTAATTTATCTCCAATTTCTAAATATGCAAAAATGGCATATTTTTAAAAATATGATACTGCGGGAGTAGTAAAAATCTTTAAATAATAGTAAATAAAAAGTAACCAAAAAATAGTAATGATTTTACTAAAAAAAAAGTGTTTCTTTTTTTTACAATTACTCTTCAATTACCCTTTATAGCTACTGTTTATTCATAATAAACTAAGTTAGATTTAAAGTTTATAGTCATACAATTAGGTAAATAAAAATTTACCAAAACGAAAAAGTGACAATTAAAATTGGTAAAAAATATGACTATAATTGTCCTGTTTTAATAGTCATGAAAATGTTACTTTTTATTTGGCAAGGAAAAAAAATGAAAGAACAAGAAGTTAATAAAGCAAGAGCAGTATATTATAAAATTTTTAGTGGTTTTTTTGTTTATCTTACAGATCAAAGTAGATACTTTGAATTATTAAGTTTACTTGATATTGTAAAAACAAATCCATTAGATAATGCTTCAGGTGAAGCTTTTACTAATATTGCAAATAAACTTCAAAAAGATTCAAATGTGGCTTTATTACAAGAGTATGATGATATCTTTCATAATCCACATACTACACAAGTTAGAACAACTGCATCATTTTATGATGAACAAGTTGAAAGTGGTAGAAAAAGAGTTCAAATGCTTGATTTTTTAGCAAAAACTAAAATAAGAAGAGATGAAAAAAACTATTCTGAATATGAAGATAGCATCGGATTTGTTTTTGCTGTATTATCTGAATTGGCAAATTTAGTAGCTGATGGACAAGAACAATATAAAACAGTTCAACACTGTATATTTGCTGATGTATTAAATGAGTTTGTTGATGAGATTTCAAGAACTATATATGAACATGAAAAAGCAGATATTTTTAAAGATGTTATTGTTGCATTACTATCTTTCATGGAGTTTGAAAGATTGTATTTAGAAGTTTCAAGAGCAAAACCAAAAGAGTTTAAAAAACAAGAAGTTAATAAAGAAGAGACTATTTCTAAAGAAGAGATGGAAAGAAGAGCACGAAATAAAGCTGCAAAAGCAGCTGGAGCAAAAAAACAAGATGATGTTTTTATCACTTATGATGTAGAGAGTGATATTTAATTAATAACTTCTAAGGGACAAAGAAAGAGTAAGTTTTACTTTTTCTTTGTCTCTTAGAGACTGAAAAAACAATAAGGATCAACTATGCAAAACGAAAGAAGACAGTTTGTCAAAAAAAGTGCAATGGTTGTTGGTGCAAGTGTAGCTGTTGGTGCTACTACACTAGCTGCGAGCGGAAAAGGCTATGAAGCTGATTCTAATGGTGTTGTTATAGGGAATTCTAACAAAAAAGAGATTCTTTATAAAAAAACAAAAGCTTGGGAAGATTATTACAAACAAGCAAAATAAATAAAAAGGTGTTAGTATGTCAAATAGTACATATGATGCATTAAAAGCTAAAGTAGGTAGAAGATCATTTATTAAAATGGCTGCTGTTGCTACGGCTTCTAGTGCTGTAAGCGCTTTTGCAAGTAATGATGGTGTTACTAGAAAAGCAACTGCTGAAGAGGTAAAAAATCCTTTTCCAGGTTCAAAAAAAGTAAAAACTATCTGTACTGCATGTTCTGTAGGATGTGGTATTATTGCAGAAGTACACAATGGTGTGTGGGTAAGACAAGAAGTTGCACAAGATCATCCAGTTTCTCTTGGAGGTCATTGTTGTAAAGGTGCTGATATGATTGATATGGTTAGGTCAGAAGTTAGACTTAAGCATCCAATGGTTAAAGAAAAAGGGCAATGGAAAAGACTTTCTTGGGATGAAGCATATGAAAGAATCTCTAAGAAAATGAAAGAATTAAGAGAAAAAGAAAGCCCTGATTCAACAATGTTTTTAGGATCAGCAAAAATGAATACAGAGCAAGCTTACTATTTTAGAAAGTTTGCAGCAATGTATGGAACAAATAATATAGATCATCAAGCTAGAATCTGACATAGTGCAACAGTTGCCGGTGTGGCAAATACATGGGGTTATGGCGCTATGACAAATTCTTTAGGTGATATACAAAATGCTAGATCAATAATTATTTTTGGAGCTAATCCAGCGGTTAATCACCCAGTAGGATTCGCACATTTTCTTAAAGCAAAAGAGAGAAATAATGCACAAATAATTGTAGTAGATCCAGTATATACTAAAACAGCTGCAAAAGCTGATCATTTTTGTCAAATTAGACCAGGTACTGATATTCCATTTATGTATGGAATGTTGAATATAATATTTAAAAACGGTTGGGCAGATGAAAGCTTTATCAATGATAGAGTTTACGGAATGGATTTAATTAAAGAAGAAGCTAAAAAATGGACTCCTGAAAAAGTTGCTGATGTAACTGGTGTTCCTGCTGATAAATTAATTCAAATTACAACTGTTTATGCTAAAAATTCTCCAGGTACATTAATCTGGGCTATGGGTCTAACTCAACACACAATTGGTTCTTCTAATACAAGATTAGCACCAATCGTACAACTTGCTCTTGGTAACATGGGTAAAGCTGGTGGAGGAACAAACATTTTAAGAGGGCACGATAATGTTCAAGGTGCTACTGATATGGGTTGTTTATCTAATTCTCTTCCAGGTTATTATGGTTTAGCAGATGGTTCATGGAAATATTTCGCAAAACAATGGAATGTTGATTATGAATGGCTAAAAGGACAATTTCAATCTCCTGAATGGATGAATAAAAATGGATTTACACTTGCTAGATGGTGGGCTGGTGTACTTGATGGTAAAAATGGAAATGATAAAATCCATAATGGTAAAACAGGTCTAAAAGCTCTTTTTGTTATGGGTAATGGTATTACATCTGTTGCGCAACAAGCAAAAATCAAAGAAGGTTTAGATAACTTAGAGTTATTAGTTTTAGCTGATCCTTTTGTAAATGAAGCAGCTGTATTAACTGATAAACAAGATGATGTTTTCTTATTACCAGCAGCAACTCAGTTTGAAACAGAGGGTAGTGTAACTGCTACAAATAGATCTGCTCAATGGAGAAGAAAAGTTGTTGAGCCACTATATGAGTCAAAACCTGACCAAGAAATTCTATTTGAATTATCTAAAAGATTAGGTTTTTATGATCAATATACTGCATCTATGAAAGATAGTAGTGGTAAATTTACATGGCCTGAAGATGCAACAAGAGAGATTGCAAGAATTATTAAAACTATTGGTTTAACAGGATGGACTCCTGAAAGACTTAAAAAACATACTGATAATTGGCATATGTTTGACCAAGTATCACTTAGAGGTTATGGAGAGATGAAAGGCGAGTATTATGGTTTACCATGGCCTTGTTGGACAGAAAATCATAGCGGAAGCCCAGTACTTTATAACACAAATTTAAGTGTAAAAGATGGAGGTATGGGATTTAGAAATAGATTTGGCCTTGAACATGATGGAGTTTCTCAATTAGCTGCTAAAGGTAGTGCACCAAAAGGCTCTAAAATTGATGGAGGATATCCAGAAATTACAAGAGATAATATTGAAGAAGTTCTAAAAATCAAATTGACAGAAGAAGAGAAGAAAAAAATTGGTAAAAACTGGAAAGTTGATAGATCTAATATTATTGCGCAAAAATGTATGGAAGCTGGAATTGCACCATATGGAAATGCAAAAGCAAGAGCTAGAGTATGGACATTCCCTGATGAAATTCCAATGCACAGAGAGCCATTACACTCTCCAAGACAAGATTTAACTAAAAAATATCCTGCTTATGTAGATAAGGATAATCACTTTAGAGTTGATACAAAGTATATCTCTAAACAAACAGAACAAGATTGGTCAAAAGACTTCCCTATTAACTTAGTTACAGGAAGACTTGTAAATATGAACGGTGCTGGTATGGAAAATAGAGCATCTAAATATCTTGCAGCACTAAGTCCTGAAATGTTCTGTAGTATTAATCCAGATTTAGCAGGTCAGTTAGGTGTAAGAGATGGTGGTATGATCTGGATTCACTCTCCTGAGGGAACGAAAATTAAAGTAAAAGCTAAATATTCATATTCTGTTAGCCCAGATAGAGTATTTTTACCTTTCCACTTTGCAGGACACTTCCAAGGGGAAGATATTAGTCATAAGTATCCAAAAGGAACAAAACCTTATGCTATTGGTGAAAGTGCGAATACTGTTACTAACTATGGTTATGACATTATTACACAAATTCCAGAGACAAAAGGCGGATTATGCCGAATAGAAAGAGCGTAGGAGTTTAGGTATGAGTGAAATGTCAAGATTAAAATTCTATTGTGATGAAGGTAGATGTATTGAATGTGATGGATGTTCAATTGCGTGTGCTGAAGCTCATGAATTACCAGCTGGTATTAATAGAAGAAAAGTAATAACATTAAATGAAGGAAAAGAGGGATTAGAGTACTCTTTATCAATAGCTTGTATGCATTGTAATGATGCACCTTGTGAGCAAGTATGCCCAGTTGATTGTTTTTATATCAGAGAAGATGGAATAGTACTTCATGATAAAGAGACTTGTATAGGTTGTGCTTATTGTTTATATGCTTGCCCATTTGGAGCTCCACAATTTCCAAGAGAAGGTGCCTTTGGAGCAAAAGGTGCTATGGATAAATGTACAATGTGTGCTGGTGGACCACTAGAAACAAATAGTGAGAAAGAGAGACATATCTATGGACAAAATAGAATCTCAGAAGGAAGAGTACCTGTATGTGCGGCTATGTGTTCAACAAAAGCATTATTAGTAGGAGATGCACAAGAAGTAAGCGCAATATATAGAGAAAGAGTTCTAGCAAGAGGTCATGGGGTACAAACATCACCAATGACTTGGAGTAGAGCATACGGAGCAAAATAAGGCTTATGATGAAACGAAAAATGATAATCATCTTTTTAGCTTTAACTACAGCAGCATTTGCTGCTGATAGTGCTATTTATGGTGAAGAGTTAATAACAAATATATTAGGTTATGGAAAAGAGGGTTCATTACATTTAGGTCAATGGTTCACAGTACTTCAAGGGAAATATTTTTCAATAGGATTCTTAGTTGTAGCTCTTGGGATACCAGCAGTGTTTTTAATACATTATTTAATTATTGGACCAAAAGTATTTTCACATGATAGAAAAAAGATACCAGTATTTACAATATTTCATAGGGTAATCCACTGGATTGCAGGAGTATCGTTTTTAGTGCTAGTACCAACAGGTTTTATCATGGTGTTTGGTACAACATTTGGAGGAGGAGAGTTTGTAAGAATATGTAAAGACTTACATGCTTTATCAACAGTACTGTTTTGTATAGCAGTAGTTCCAATGTTAATAATGTGGTTTAAAGAGATGCTACCAACAATGGATGATGTAAAATGGATGATGATACTTGGTGGATACTTAAGTAAAGTAAAAAGACCAATACCAGCAGGTAAATTCAATGCCGGACAAAAGATGTGGTTTTGGGTATGTACATTTGGAGGGATTTTAATGATTCTAACAGGTGCAGTAATGTTTTTCCAAGACTTTGAATTAGCAATAATAAAATCAATGGGATTAACACAAATTGATTTTCTAAGATTAAGTGCAATAGTACATAATATATTAGGTATGGCAGTAGCAGCATTATTTTTCACACATATTTATATGTCAATGTTTGCAATTAAAGGTGCTATACATAGTATGATTACAGGGGATAAAGAAGAAGAAGAGATTGAAATTCTTCACAGCACTTATTATAAAGAGTTAAAAAAACAAAATAAAGTTTAGATTAAAAAATAAAATATAAATTAAAAAACTGGGGAGATTTAAGTTCTTCCCAGTTTTTTTTTATTATAATGTTCTTTTTAAACATATTAGTAAAAGTGAAATAATGGATAATCAAAAATATTTAAAAAAAGTAATAATAGATAAAGTATCAGGAAATGAAGCCGTTGAGTTTGATGATGTAACAATTGAAGAATCAAGATTAAATCTATATTTAAATGGAGAAAAGGCTATCTCTATGATGTGTATTCCAATAGATCAAGATGCACATGCAATTGGTTTTTTAATGAGTGAAAATGTTATATCAAATATTGATGATGTAGAAGAGTTAACTTTAAGTGAAGATGGATTAAGAGTTGATATTAAAGCAAAAATAAATGAAGGTTCATTAGAAAATTTATATACAGAAAAAACTCTTGTAAGTGGTTGTGGTGGAGGAGTTACTGGAAATGTTGAAGGTAATGTTGAAATACCTTTTAATCAAGTATCTTTCCAAGTTAAACCTGAAACAATATCAACAGAAGTAAAGAAGTTTTATGAAGAGAGCGAACTTTATAAGTTAACAGGATGTGTACATAAAGCTATGATTTATTTACTTGATGGAACAACAGTGACTTCTGAAGATATAGGAAGACACAATGCAATTGATAAAGTTGTAGGAAAGTGTAAACTTAAAGGTTTAGACACAACTAAATCAGTTTTATTTGTAAGTGGAAGATTATCATCTGAAATGGTTACAAAAGCGGTTATGCATAAAGTTCCTATTATAGTTTCAAGAACAGCACCCACATATCTTGGAGTACAAACTGCACATAAACATGGAGTTACATTAATAGGTTTTGCAAGAGGCAAAAGAATGAATTTATATACACATCAAGGAAGAATTGATGTCTAGTATTGATGACAATATTGACATAAAACTTGATAATATACAAAAAGAGTTAATCTTAACAAATTTAGACGAAGATGGTAAACTATCATGTCTAAAAGCTTTTAAGGTTGCAAGATTAATTGGTAAAAAGCCAAAAGAGATGTCTGCAATTACAAAAAGTTTAGGAATAAAGATCACAAATTGTGAATTGGGTGTTTTTGGAAAATTAAAATTTCATGATCCTTATATAGAAGTTTATAATAGATTAAAGCAAAACTATATGGGACATAAAGAACTTGGATGCAAAGTTTTATGGGAAGAAGCTCAAAAATCTACTTTAAGAACTGTTGGTTCAACAGTAAAAAACTCTGATATTGAAGTGACACATTGTCAATTAGGGTGTTTTAGAGAAAAAAAAGGTAAGAAAAATGAAAGTAAAAATAAAAGTTTGGATTGAAGACGATGAAGAAAATCTAATTTTTGGAAGTGGAAAAACAGAAGTTTTAGAAAATATAGATACTACTGGCTCTATTGCAGAAGCAGCAAAGAAAGTAGGAATGAACTATAAAAAAGCTTGGACTCATATTAAGATTTTAGAAAAACATATTGAAGAAGATTTAGTTTTAAGATTTAAAGGAAGAGGAGAAAATAGTGGCACAACACTTACTCCAAAAGCTAGAGAAGTTATTCAAACTTATAAAGTTTTAGAAGATGATATAAAAAGATATTCAGAACAAAGATTTCAAGAACTGTTCCATAAAAATGGGAAAGAGATATTAAGTCCAAAGGAGGATAAATAGTGTATAAGTTAAATTTTTTATTGTACCCAAATGTGCAAAATTACCATATTACAAAAGATGATTCACTTAATGTTTTAAGTGATAATGACACCTTTAATAGTTTTAAAAAAGAGTTTACTACAAAATATAATTTTAATGAATTAAAAACAATTGATTTTTCAAAAGCAGGGGTTTTAGGTCTATTTTTAGATTTAAAAGGAAAAATTGCTGTAAGTAAAGGAGAATCAGAAGCTATTATTCAAGCAGCACAAGAGTATGAAAAGTTAGGTTTTGAAATAACTTGGCTTGAATTAAAAAAAGATGGAAGTGTTGATTTAAGTTTTTTAGAAAAAAGTAAGTTTGATTATATATTTATCTCTTCTTATGTGATGGATACTTTTGTAAAAACACAGCTAAAAGATATAAAAAAGTTAAGTAATGCAAAAATTATTTCAAATTGTAGTGCTAATTTTGATAAAGATTGTGATATTGCGATTTTTGATTCTTATAAAATATGTGGATATACAAGTAATGCAATAGTTTTATACAATGATGAGTTTGAAGAACAAAACATTGCAAATATAGACTCAATTGCAGTGAAACTGACTTTTGAAGCTTTAAAAGAGCAAAAATTTAACACAAGTAATAAAGAGATTTTTATAAAAGAGTTACAAGATATTTTTAAAGATGATTTATACTTTTTTGTAGATTATAAAACAACTTTAGATTACTCTTTGCACTTTGGATTAAAAGGAATTAAAGCAAGAGAACTTATAAGAACACTATCTTTATCAAATGTACTTATTACAAATGGAGAGGGTTGCTCTTTAGGATTATCTAAGCCCTCAAGAATTATTCAAAGTATGGGATATGATGAATTAACTAGTAGAAATGCAATCTCTTTAACTTTTAATGAAGAGTATACAAAAGAAGATATTCAAAAAATATCAAAACTTTTTTATAAAAAATATAGACAAATAAAGGTTTTAAATGAGCAATAAATTAACATATTTAGATTTTGATGAGGCTGTAAAAAGAAGTTTGGAACTTGTAAATGCCACAACATTAACACAAATGGTTCCTTTGTTGGACTCTTTAGGAAAAGTTCTTGCACAAGATATAGTATGTGAAAAAAATCTTCCATCTTTTAATAATTCAGCTATGGATGGCTTTGCTTTTAAATATGAAGATGCTGGAAAAACATTAAATGTCAAAAGAGTAATTTATGCAGGAGATAAAAATGAAAAAGTTCAAGCAGATTTAAATGAGGGTGAATGCTATAAGATTATGACAGGAGCTCAAGTTCCAAGTGATGCTGATACAATTGTTCCAATTGAAAATTGTATTGATGTAACAAAAAGTAGTGTAACTTTACCTATTGATATTAAAAAAGGAAGTAATTTAAGATTAAAAGGTGAAGAGCAGACAAAAGGAAATATTTTATTTAAAAAAGGTGAAATAATTGATTCATCTCATATTACACTTTTGGCTTCTCAAGGTATTGTAATGCTTGAAGTTTTTAAAGATATTTCAATTGCTGTTTTATCAACAGGTGATGAGTTAAAAGAACCATGGCAAACTTCTAGTGAAGATGAGATATATAATTGTAACTCGTATGCTTTACTTGCACTATTAAAAGAGAAAGGCTTCAATGCTTCATACAGTGGAGTTATCCCTGATAATTTAGAAAGTTCAAAGAAGTTTATTTCAAATTTAAAAAATTATGATGTGCTTATAACAACAGGAGGTATTTCTATGGGAGATGCTGATTTTGTTGCACAAGCATTTTTAGAAAATGGTTTAGAAACTGCATTTCATGGAGTAAATGTAAAGCCTGGAAGACCTATAATGATGGGGAAAATGGGTAAAACTACTGTTATGTCACTTCCTGGGAATCCATTAACTGCGATGGTAAATATGCATCTTTTTGCTATTCCTGTATTAAAAAAACTTCAAGGAAGTAACTGTTTTTATCATGATGTGATAAAAGCAACAAATAAAAAAGATTTTAAAACAAAACAAGGAAGAGTAAATGTTGTACTTGGATCTTGCGAAAATGGAGGTTTTAAGGTAACAAGAGATAATAAATATGGTTCAGGGATGATTACAGCTTTATATGAAAGCAATGCATTATTGGTAACAAATAAAGATACACAAAGTATAAATTGTAATCAAGAGGTTGGTGTTATTAAATTTAATAACAAACTATTAAATAAACAAATAGATATTTTTAATTAAACAATTTAATTTTTATAAAAAGGGAAAACAATGAAATTCAATAAATTAACAATGCTTTTAGCATCAGTTTCAATGGTAGTATCAACAAACTTAATGGCAAAAGATTTAATGATGGCTACAACTACTAGTACAGATAATACTGGATTATTAGACTATTTAGCGCCAAAGTTTCAAAAAGATACTGGTACTACTTTAAAATGGGTTGCAACAGGAACTGGTAAAGCTTTAAAAATGGGACAAAATTGTGATGTCGATATTCTTTTTGTGCATGCTCCAGCAAGTGAGAAAAAGTTTGTAGAAAGTGGATATGGAGTAAATAGAAAACAAGTTATGTATAATGACTTTGTTATTATTGGACCAAAAAATGATCCTGCAAAAGTTAATGGTATGATTGCAAGTAAAGCTTTAGCAAAAATCAAAGAAGCAAATGCAAACTTTTTTAGTAGAGGTGATAACTCTGGAACTAATAAAAAAGAGATTAGTTTATGGAAAAAAGCTTTATCAAAAGCTCCTGAAAAAGCATCATGGTATGTTCAAACAGGTCAAGGAATGTTAAGAACTATTAATATGGCATCTGAAAAAGATGGATATACAATGACAGATAGAGGAACTTGGATTAAGTATCAATCACAAAAAGGTGATAATAATAGTATGAAAATTGTTGTTGAGGGTGATAAATCACTATTTAATCAATATAGTGTAATTACAATTAATAAACAAAAATGCAAAAATGTAAAACCAGAATTAGCAAAACAGTTTACAAATTGGATTGTAAAAGATGAGATTCAAAAATTTATTGCAGATTTTAGATTATTAGGTAAATCATTATTTATTCCTAATGCAGATAAATAAAGAGTTTTTATAAGGTAATAATATTAGATGAATCTTTTTACTGATGGCTTTAATGAAGCTATACAATTGCTTGTATCAGGAAATGATAGTGTATATTCAGCAATTGCTGTAACAATTACAGTATCTTCTTGGTCTTTATTAATTAGCTTAATTATAGGTCTTCCTTTAGGTTTTTTGCTAGGGTATTATAACTTCCCTGGCAAAACCGTTGTAAGAACTATTGTGGATACGCTTTTAGCACTTCCAACTGTAGTTATAGGTTTAATAGCTTATACAATGCTTTCACGAAGTGGTGTATTTGGTGAGTTTGGTTTGTTATTTACTCAAAAAGCAATTATTATAGGACAAATTGTTTTGGGTCTTCCTATTATTATTGCATTAACTGCAACTCAAGTAGAAGCTGTAGATAAAAGACTTTATTTATCTTTAAAAGGATTAGGTGCTAACTCAAGGCAGATTTTATTATCAACACTTCTTGAAGCTAGATTTGGACTTATGACAGCTGCAATGACAGCTTATGGAAGAATTGTCACAGAAATTGGTATTTCTATGATGGTTGGTGGAAATATTAAATATCATACAAGAACAGTTACAACTGCAATTGCACTTGAGACAGGAAAAGGTGAATTTATTACAGGTATTGCACTTGGATTAGTTCTTTTTTGTGTTGCTTTGATGGTTAATATTGTTTTATCTATGTTAAAAAGGAAATGGACACAGTGAAGTCTTTATATGAATTAAAAAATGTAGAACACTATCACAATGAAAAACGAGTTTTAAACATAGATAAATTGATATTAGAACAGAGTAAAATAACAGGTGTTTTTGGACCAAATGGAAGTGGAAAATCTACACTATTTTCTATATTATCTTTTGTATCAAAACCTACTTTTGGGACAGTTTTATTCAATGGAGTTGATAGTAAAAAGCTTGAGCATAAGGTAAAACAAGATATTGTAATTCTTCCTCAAAATCCTTATTTATTAAAAAGAAGTGTTTTTGATAATGTTATATATGGTTTAAGCTTAAGAAATGATACAAAAAATCTAAACCAAAGAGTTACACAAGCACTTAATCAAGTAGGATTAGAAGACTCTTTTAAAAATAGAAAATGGAGTCAACTCTCAGGTGGAGAAGCTCAAAGGGTTGCATTAGCTGCAAGATTGATATTAAAACCAAAGGTTTTAATCTTAGATGAACCAACCTCAGGAGTAGATACAAATTCAGCACAATTAATAAAAGAAGCTATATTTTTAGCAAAACAAAAGTGGGATACTACTTTATTTATTTCTAGTCATGATCATAATTGGCTAAATCATACTTGTGATAAAAAGATTGCACTTTTTCAAGGAGAATTAGTTCAAAGTGGAAGTATAAATTTGCTTTTTGCACCTTGGAAAAAAGATTCTAATGGAAACTTAACAAAAGAGTTTTTTTGTGGTCAAAAGTTGGTATTTGAAAATAGTATTTCCAAAAAAAGGGACTCAATTGTAATGATAAGCTCAGATGATATTTATTTAAATAAAAAAAGTTCTAATAGCATAAAAGCTGTAATAACTTCAATATATAAAGAAAATTGTGATAATCAAATGTTAGTTGAGTTTGTTATTGGAGGTATTACTTTAAATTCAAAACTTTCAAAAAATATTATAGAAGAAAAAAGCCTACTTCCAGGAAGTGAAGTAGATGTAACAATAGATACAAGCAAAGCTTGTTGGATTTAAATTTATTATAGGAAAAAAATATGAAGAAAATTTTATTATCAGCAGTATTAGCTACTGCTATGGCAGCAACATCAGCAATGGCAAAAGAGAAAATTATTGTATTTCATGCAGGAAGTTTATCAGTACCATTTTCACAAATTGAAAAAGCGTTTGAAACAAAATATCCACAATATGATGTTCAAAGAGAAGCTAGTGGAAGTAGAGCAGCAGCTAGAAAAATATCAGAGATTAAAAAAGCAGCAGATGTTATGGCAAGTGCAGATTTTAAAGTAATTGATAATTTATTAATTCCAAATAATGCTAAATTTAATGCACAATTTGCAACAAATGAGATGGCAATTGCATATACTGCTAATTCTAAATATGCAGATGAAATTAATTCAAAAAATTGGCCAGAGATTTTTTTAAGAGATGGTGTAAAAGTAGGTCATTCTAATCCAAATATGGATCCTTGTGGATACAGAAGTATAATAGTTACAAAATTAGCAGAAGATTTTTATAAAATTCCAGATTTTTATAACAAATTATTAGGATATGGAGAGTCTTATAAAGTTGGTGAAGAGAATAAGAAAAAAGTTATTGTAAGACCAAAAGAGACTGATTTATTAGGGCTTATTGAGGCAAATGCATATGATTATTTATATATTTATAAATCAGTTGCCAAACAACATGGCTTAAAATATATTACTTTACCTAAAGAAGTTTCTTTAAAAGATAATGAAAATGCAGATTTTTATAAAACTGCTTCAATTAAAATTGATGGTAAAAAACCAGGTACATTTATAACAAAAACTGGTGCTTCAATGATATATGGAATAACAATTGCAGAAAATGAAAAATCACCTGCAAATAAAGAAGGTGCTATTAAATTTGTAAATTTTGTTTTATCACAAAAAGGACAAGATATTATGAAAAAAAATGGTCAAGGAGTTATTAGTCCAGCAAAAATAACTGGTGATGCTTCTATTTTAGGGAAATAATGAGTTATTTAAAACTAGAGAATTTATCAAGCACAATAGATAGTTTTGTGCTTGATAATGTAAATTTAGAGATTGAAAAAAATGAGTATTTTGTACTTTTAGGGCAAAGTGGAAGTGGAAAAACAAGACTTTTAGAAACAATTGCTGGTTTAAATAACAGTACTGGAAAAATAATATATAAAAATAGTGATATTTCACAACTTCATCCAGAACATAGAGATATAGGTTTTGTATATCAAGAGTTTGCACTATTTCCTAATTTAAATGTGGAACAAAATATTAAATTTGCATCAAAATATAAAAAAATAGACAATGCAAATGAGTTATTTGATGATTTAGTAGATTTTTTAAAACTTGGAAAACTTTTAAAAAGAGAGATTGAGAATTTAAGTGGAGGAGAAAAACAAAGAGTCGCAATAGCAAGAGCTTTGTTTTCAAGACCAAAAATTTTACTTTTAGATGAACCTTTAAGTGCAATTGATCCAACTTTTAGAAACTCTATTATGAAAAGTTTAAAAGATATTCATAAAAGATATGATTTAACTACTATTCATGTAACTCATAATTTTAGGGAAGCCTCTTATTTAGCAAATAAAATTGCTATTATCATGAATGGTAAAATACAACAAGTGGGAAATAGTGAGACAGTATTGAATCATCCTGCAAATATAGATGTTGCAACTTTTTTAGGTTTTAAAAATATTTTTCCATCTTCTTTACTAGGTTTTACTTCATCTTCAAAGTTTTTTTCTGTTGATCCAAATGTTATACATGTATCAAATAAAAAAAGACCAGAGTGTGATTATACTTTTGAAGCAATATTAGAAGATTGTATGGGAGTTGTTGATCATTATAAACTTTTTGTAAATGTAAAGAATCATCAATTTTTTATAAAAATACTTAAAAGAGAGTATGAGGGTTGTTATGCAAATGGTGGCAATAAAGTATTTATTGGCTTTGATAAAAAAGATATAGGATTTATTTAATGCAAAAAAAATCGTTTACAATTTTACTTATTACCCTTGCATGTATAATAGTTTTCTTTTTAAGTATTCCTATTTTAAAGATGTTTGTTGGTGTTGGAAGTGATAAACTAATTGAAACAATAAAAGATGGAGAGGTTTTAGCTTCTATTTGGCTTACTATGAAAGTATCAGCTTGGGCTATGATGTTTGTTTTAATAACAGGATTACCACTTGCATATATTATTGCAAGATATAATTTTCCTGGAAGAAGTTTAATAGAATCAATTATTGATATACCTGTTATGATTCCTCACACTGCTGCTGGTATTGCTCTTTTAACAACTTTTGGAGATACTTTTTTAGGAGATTTTTTTAAGTTTTTTGGAATAGAGTTTGTTGGAACTGAGTATGGAATTATGATTGCAATGATGTTTTTATCAGCTCCTTTTTTAATAAATAGTGCAAAAGATGGTTTTAGAAAAGTTGATGTAAAGCTTGAAAAAGTAGCTAGAACTTTAGGTGCTAGTCCTTTATCTGTATTTTTTAGAATTACTATTCCAAATGCTAAAAAAGATATTATAAATGGTGCATTGATGATGTGGAGTAGAGGGCTTGGAGAGTTTGGTGCAGTTGTTATTTTAGTTTATCATCCTATGACAACACCTGTTTTAATTTTTGATAGATTTAATAGTTATGGTTTGAGTTTTTCTGCACCTGTTGCTGCTGTTATTATAGGTTTTTCAGTTTTAGTTTTTTTAGTAGTAAGATTTGCAACTTCTAGATTAAAGTAGTATTTTGAAAAAAACAAAAATATATTTATTGCCTGGATTGATGTGTGATGAAAGAGTCTTTAAAGATATATATTTTTATTTAGAAAATGAATATGAATTAATATATGTGGATATTCCTTTAGAAGATAGTTTTGATAAAATGATTGAAAAATTAAACTTTAAAGAAGAAAAAGTAAATCTTTTAGGGTTTTCTATGGGAGGTTATTTAGCTACTTATTTTGCATTGAAATATCCTAAAAAAGTAGATAATTTACTTATTCTTTCAGCTTCATGTTGTTCTTTATCAAAAAATGAAGTGGCTCTTAGAAAAAAAGCAATCTCTTTTGTAAAAGAGTTTGGTTTTAAACCTTTAAGTAGAAAAAAAATATCAAGTTTACTTGAAAATAAAGATGATTTAAAGTTAATAACTCTAATTTCAAGTATGTATGAAAAAATGGGTGAAAACTATTTTTTAACTCATATGAATGCAAGTTTAAAAAGAAAAGATTTAACTGAAGAAATAATTTGTTCTAATTTAAATTTTAACTTTTGTTATAGTAATAAAGATAGTTTAATAAATCAAAAATGGTTTGAAAACTTAAAAAATAAAAG